>JAAZKQ010000197.1 GCA_012799755.1 Lentisphaerota bacterium
ATTATTCCTTCAGCCGCCGTGAGGACATCAGCGCCGATCCGGCCGGCGAAAAGGCGTTGCGCGACGCCGTCCGGCAGCATTTTGGCGACGTCTGGGCGGAGTTGCCCTATGCGTGTTTGGTCAATGTCGCCGACCCGGCCCAGAGCCGTGTGCTCACGGCGTCCTTGCCCGGCGGCGACGCTGCTATCTTTACCGGCCCGGATGATCCGGGCTGGCTTCGTCTTCAGGAGCTTGTCGAGCAGTCCATGGCGCCGTACCAGCCGCCGCCGGCTGATGGCAGCTGCGGACAGCGCAAGTGCATCTGTGGTTCCTGCTGGGTTCCTGCCCAGCAAATGAAATAGCGTGGCTGGCGGTGGCGATTTTTCCAGAGTCGCGCCGCTATAGCCTGTCACTATGTCGTCCGTACGTGTGTTCACATGACTGAAAAAAGGAGAATTCGAGCATGAAACGCAGATGGTCAACCCTCGCTTGTGTGCTGCTTGGCGCGTTGTTTGCCGGCGGCCAGGAAGTCCCCAACCCGTCTTTTGAGCTTGGCGAAGGCGATGTTGTTACGGGCTGGACGCTTTCGGCGCCACCCGGCGCCGTCGTCACTGACGCCCACAGCGGCCAGCGCGCCATTGCCGTTACCGGTGATGGCGAGAGCGCCAACCACTGGCTCTCCGACCCCATAGACTTCAATCCCGGCGGTCTCTACGCCATCAGCTATTGGGCGAAGGGCGTTGCCGCCGGCGGCACGGCCGTCACCGGGCCGCTGTTTGCCAATGTTGACATCGGTTCGCCGCCGCCGGCATGGAAGCACTATCGGCAGATCGCTGTCGCGCCGTCCATTGGCAATGCTCGGCAGTCTCTGCGTTTTGGCCAATGGCACCTGAATGGCACGGTGATGTTTGATGACATCGCCATCCAGCGCGCCGAGGCCGTCTATCACCACGAACAGGGCGTGGTTTTGGGCGAGGGCGAGAAGATTAGCGTCAATGAATACAGCTTCCGGGCGCCCTTCTACGGCCATTGCCGCAACCACAGCCGCCCCTTGCATAGCCACAGCGCCGGCTTCAACAGCAACCGCTGGGTTTTTGGTCAGGGCGCCGAGGTCGTGTACTGCCATGACATCGCCGGTCGCGAGCAACTTGCGGCAACCCTCATGGCCAACGTCGGCTACTATGTGGGCGGGCAACTCGTAGTTGCCGTGAGCAAAGACGGGCAGCAATGGCAGGAGCTCGGGCAGCAAACGGAAAAGGGCGTCCTTACCGTCGAGCTGCCCAAGGAACTTTTTCCGGCCCAGCGTATCTTCATCAGCTTGAAAGCCGAAGCGGCCAAAAAAGTCGGCGCTGCCGATTCCGACCCGGGTTCCTTCCAAATCCACAGCTATGAGTACAAGGCAAGCATCAGCGGTTCACCGACCGACATCAGCGGTTCGACCCGCTACATCCACAGCAGCCAGTTGCCGGACGCGGTTGATATCGTCGTCGTTGATATTGGCGATGCGTTGCCCGGTGGCAACAACCAGGTGCAGATTGCCATCACGAATCGCCGTGCGATGACCATCGCCGTTGTCCCGAGCGTGACTATCAGCAGAGAGGGCGCTGCCGGCGTCGTAAGCAGCCGACCGACTGTGAATATACTGGCCGGCGCCAGTCGGACGGTTGTGGTGCCCTATCAGGTCAGCGGCATCGGCGAATTCAATCTTGCTGTCGAACTCAAGGGCGACTTCAACTACCAGGCTGAAATGCCCTTCACGGTCCCGCAGTATTTCGATGACAGCTATGGCGACATGCTGCGTGACGACGACGGTCACGCGGCGCTGTGGTGGGCGTCCTCCGGTTGGAAAATTCCTGTGACTCGCGCGTTGCCACGCGGTCGCGGTCGCGGTCTGCGCATCAGTGCCGCGCGGCGGGAGGCAGAAGCTGCGCAGTTGGTCATCCGTGCCAGCCGCGATCTCAGCGGCGTAACGGCCACCTGCAGCGATTTGACGGGGCCGGATGGCGCGGTTATCAGCCATGAGCAGCTGGATTTGCTGCGCGTACACTATAGCGAGGTGAGCACGAAGACCGACCGGACCGGCGTCATCGGCCTGTGGCCGGATGCGCTGCCGCCGCTCCAGCGTCCTATGAGCATTGCCGCCGGTCGCAATCAGCCCCTGTGGGTTCGTGTGCGCGTGCCCGAGGATGCGGTCGCGGGCCAGTATCAGGCCACGATCACCTTGCGCGCAGAAGGCGGTTGGGAAGCCAGCGTGCCATTGGCCGTCGAGGTCTTTCCTTTCACGTTGCCAAAGACCATGACCTGTGAAACGGCATTTGGCTTCAATCCGGGCCTGGTCTGGCGTTATCAGAAGATTGATGATCCGGCGCAACGCCGTGATGTGTTGCAGAAGTACTGGCAGAATTTCAGCGATCACCACATCTCACCCTACAACCCGGCGCCATTCAGCCGGCCGAAGGTCACTCTCGCCGGCAAGCGAGGCCGCTGGCAGGGCGGCACCCGCGACCAGGCGGAGAAGGCCTCGGGCGAGTCATCGCTGTATGTCCGCGATGAGAGCACGACAGGCAATGTCTCCGCCCGCTATGATCAGGCCATCGCCATTCCAGCCGAGGGTGTCACCCTGCGCTTCAAGTACAAGACCGGCGAGCCCGGCCATACTTTCGTCACCACCCTCACCCATAACGACAGGGGCAATGCGTGGATGTCCGGCCGGAATCGCGATATTCGCATTACTGGTGACGGCAGCTGGCAGAGCTTCGAACAGCGCATCACCCAATTCCCCGAGAACGCCGCGTCCTTCCATCTGGTCTTCTGGGCCGCACGCTGGATGGAAAGTGGCGAAAGCACCGGCGCGGTGTGGGTTGATGATGTCGAACTCATTGATAATCAGAGCGGTCAGCAGCTCATTGACGATGGCGGCTTCGAGCCCCTGCCGAAGGAAGACCTGCGGGTGCAGATTGACTGGAGCGACTGGGACCAGGAAATGGCTGAGAATCTCAGCCGCTTCGGCTTCCAGGGCTTCCGCATGAGCATCCAAGGTCTCGGCGGCGGCAGCTTCCATGCCCGCTATGAGCCGTCCTTCCTCGGCTTTACGGAAGGCAGTCCCGAATATGAGCTGCTCATGGCTGACTACCTCGGCCAGGTCCATCAGCATCTCAGCGACAAGGGCTGGCTTGATCTGGCATACGTGTACTGGTTCGACGAGCCGGACAGGAAGGACTACGAGTTCGTCATGAACGGCTTCCGCAAGCTCAAGACCCACGCGCCCGGCCTGCGGCGGATGCTCACCGAGCAGGTCGAGGAGGAGCTTATTGGCGGCCCCAATCTGTGGTGCCCCCTCACGCCACACGTCAGCCGCGAGATTGTCGAGGAACGCAATCAGCAGGGCGAGCGTTTCTGGTGGTACGTCTGCACCGGTCCCAAGGCGCCCTACGCCACCCTCTTCATTGATCATCCCGGCACGGAGATGCGCGTGTGGCTCTGGCAGACCTGGGCCTGCGGTGTGGATGGCATCCTCGTCTGGCAGTCCAACTATTGGACCAGCGGCGCCGCTTATCCAGACCCCAAAGCCCCGCAGAACCCCTATCTCGATCCCATGGGCTGGGTCTCCGGCTACTCCACCGACAAGGGCGTCAAGCGCCCCTGGGGCAACGGCGATGGCCGCTTCATCTATCCGCCCGAAGCCGCCGCCGACGGCAATCCCGCCGAGACCATCCTCGATGGCCCGGTGGATTCCATCCGCTGGGAAATGCTCCGCGATGGCATTGAGGACTACGAGTACCTGGTCATCCTCAAACGCCTGATCAGCGAGCAGGGCGACCAGCTTACTCAGGCCCGCCGCGATGAGCTCAATGCTCTCCTGACCGTGCCTGAAGCCATTAGCGCCAATCTGGTCGAATTCACCACCGACCCGGCGCCCATCGAAGAACAGCGCGAAAAACTCGCCCGCGCCATCGCCGACCTCAGCGCCCGCTGAGTTGGGTGGCAGGGCCGAAAAGCGTAGTTGGTTTTCGCGAGAGGGAGAGAAGGGTTGAGAACCTTCCCTCCCCCCCCTTGCCGTTCTCCCAATTATCCCTTAGCCTGGCGGCTGGACGCTCTGGGGCGTCGGGTTTGCCGGCGCCGCGGGCTTTCTGGTCATGATAACCACGCCGGTGATGAATAGCGCCGCGCAGGCCAGCGTCAGGATGATGTTGATGATGGTGACGACCTTGGCCCAGGCGGGGCGCTCGACAGCGCCGCCAGTCGCCATAAGCGCAACGGGGCTTGTCCCGCCACTGGCGCCGTCGTCGTTTTTGCTGGTTATGGGCGCGGCACTGCCGCCGTTGCCGTTCCGGCTTGGCTCGGCAAAGCTCAGCACGCCGCGGGAGGTTTTCGGTTGTCTTTCCAACTCGCGGCTGATGTGGTCGAGCATCGGCATGACTTCGCCGGCGGAGGCGGGCCGTTCGCCGGGGCGTTTCGCCATGAGGTAGGCGACCAGCCGGCACATGTCGTCGGAGACATGGGGATTGAACTGGCGGATGTCCGGCGGGGTTTCCCCAAGGATTTGGGCGAGCATGTCAATGGGGCTGTCGCTGATGAATGGTCGTTTGCCGCTGAGCATGTGATAGAGGACGGCGCCGAGGCTGTAGAGGTCGGCGCGGTTGTTGGCGTCATGAGGTGATTCGAGATATTCGGGCGCGGAGTAGGCCTGGGTGAACAGGTCGTGATGCAGCGCGCCGATGCTTTCGCAGTGAATGGCCTCATTTTCGAGCTTGGCAATGCCCAGTCCAAGCAATTTTGCCCCGCTGTCGGTCGTGAGGAGGATATTCGCCGGTCGGATGTCACCATGCAGAATGCCGTGTCCCTCAGCGCAGAGCAGGGCCTTGCAGAGGTCGTGGGCGATAGCCGCCGCATTTTTTTCGATGACGGGGCCTTGCGCCAAGACTTCGCGGAGTGTCACGCCTTCGGCGCGCTCCGTGACGACGTAGGAGAGATTGCGTTCGGCGTCCCAATGGGCATCAATGATGCCGATGATCTGCCGGTGTTTGACCTTGCAGGCGTTCTGAGCGTCGCGGACAAGTTTTTCCGCGAAGAACGAGTCTTGCGCGGCGATGGCGGGCTTGAGGAGCTTCACCAGGCAGGGAATGAACAGCACGGTGTGGAAGGCCAGGTAGTCCTCACAGACGCCTTCGAGCTTCACCGGTTGGTCAATTCGATAGCGCCCCAATTGGTCGCCCGGCAAGAGATGGCCGCCGCTGGCCAGAGCTTGCCCCGTGTAGGACTCTTGGTCTGCCGGCGGCGAAATGATGATTTCCTTGCCGCAGGCCGGACAGTCGGCATAGCTGCCGATCATCCATTCGTCCACTTCAATGCTTTGTGCGCATTCCGGGCAGAGGGCAATGAAGGTCATGCCGCTAAGTTGTTGCACGGCCTGGCAGTTCGGGCAGTGCAATGCGTGTGCTGCTGAAGGCGTTTCACTGGGAACAAAACGGTGCTGGCAGGCCCGGCAGATCATGGCGGCGTTTGCTGACCTTTCCTTTGGCACGATATCCAGGCAAGGGTGCTGTGGAAGACATCCGAAAAGAAAAGCTAATGGTGCGGGTGGCTTTTGTCAACTGCCTACGCCGTCCACAACGATACGGCGGCATTGCGGCAGCAAGGCCGGGCGCATGTCCCAGCCGCCTGTCTGTTCCTGCGTTGACCAGCGCACTTGGCTGAGGCCATAGCGACTGCGGCTGTAGTCAAGCGCGAAGGCCGTCGCTGCATGCTCAAAACGGATGTTGAACTCCTCGTTTGTGCCGGTTTTACGGTAAAGCAGCCAGGCGCCGTCTGCCCAGGTCACGGCGAAACGCCCGTGTTTACTGCTGAGCATGGCGCAGTTGACGCCCTGTGCACGCAGGGCAGCGACCACCCGCAGGGCGGCGCTTCCCCGCCGCTTCGGGGGAATGATTGCGGCAGCGCGGATGGTCATGAGCTTGGTGATGGTCAGAGCGCCTTGGCGATCACGGGCGTTTGGCGGTATGAGCAGCCAGTCAATGGTGGCAATGCCCTCCCTGGCCAGTGCGTCGGCCAGACCGTGGGCAGAGCCTCGGCTGCCCGGGTAGAGAACGACGACGCCATCGCCACGCGCGGAAAGCAGACACAGTGCGGGCGCGCCGCCATCGTCGCCCTGGCAGCACAACAGCACCGGTGACGCCGGCGGTCGTCGCGTGCTGCTCACCAAGATGCAGGCGGCCAGCAACGCGCAGCAGGCGTATTGACCCGCCGGCCATCGCCGCGCGCCAATCACCAACAGCAACGCCACATAGTAGCCGACCGTGACTGGCAGTGACCACGATCTTACGACTTGGAAGAGACCCGGGCCCGCACAACAGCCGGCGAGGAGGAGCAGGCCTCCCAGGGCACGGTCCAGGCCCGCGCCAAGCCAGCACGAAAGCGGCGGACAGCAGTAGGTGAGAATAATTTTGGGCAGGGCCAAGTACATGAGCAGGGCTGTAAGGGGCGGTAACGCCAAGTTGGCCGGCATCCCTCCCCAACTCAGTTGGCCATTGTAGAAGATGGTCAGACCGCTGCTGCCCAGCCACGCCAGGCCGCAAGCGCCGAGGAGTCCCAGCAGGCTGTATTTCTTGCCGCTGATGACGTATCCGAGAGGCGTGCGGATGCTCCATAGGTCTTTTTCCAGCGCGACACTTGCCGCCGAGCTTAGTCCGGGCCAGCCATGAAGCAGCACGGCGACGATGGTGAAGGAAAAGACGAAGCCGCTGTGATATACATCCAAGGGATTGGCCGCCAGCAGTATCCAGGCGGACAGTCCCAGAGCATTGGTTGCCGACTGCGGCCGGAAACTGCAAGCGGCGGCGATCATCGCCAGGCCCATCCATAGGGAACGTGCCGCCGCCGGCGCGGCGCCGGTGAGCAGGACATAAAGAATTATGGCCGGCGCCAGCAGCGGCCAGCGCCAGCGAAAGGGCAGGTACAGCACTTGCAGAATGAACAGCCACACTGTCGTCATCAACGTGACATGCATGCCCGATATGCTGAAGACGTGTACAATTCCCGAGCGAACGAAGAGATCGCGGGCCTCTCGCGGGAGTTCCCCACTGCCCAGTATCATCGTCCGGTACATCGCCGCGTGAATCTCGTTGTCAATTCCGTGACAGAGTCTTTCGCCCAGCGACGTCTGCCATTCGCGAAAGCTGCGGTCCAAGCGCCGCCAGCCGCTAGCCTCGGCCCAGCGCGTCATTTTTCCGACCACGAACTGGCGGCGAATGCCGCGGCTGAGCAGATAGTGCCCGTAGCTGCTGTGCCCGCGTCGCGCTGCGAGCGGCGGCAGCATGAAAGCGCCGGCTGCTTCCACCTTGTCGCCGTAGCGCAGGCTGCCGCTGCCGTTTTTGTCAGGGACTGTCACATGCAGCTTGCCGCGACAATCCTGCCAGCCGGCGCCTGTGTCAATGGCCCGCAGTCCCAGCGTAAAGTGGGTGTGATTATGCCGTTCTTGAGGGATGCTGAGCACGATGCCGCGGATGCTCGCCGAACATTCCTCTCGGGGCAGCAGTGCCAGGTAGTTCTGCCAAGGCGCGGCCAGCGCCAGTGCGCCCCAGGCGAGCCCCATCGGGTACAGCCACCAGACCCGCCACCCGTTGGCGCCGCGCCAGCACAACGCCAACCCCAAGGACAACGCGGTTGGTGCGCCAAAGCGCCAAAGTGACGCCGGCGCCAGGCCCGTCAGCAGACCGCTGCCGAACACTATAGCCCCGGCCATCGCCGGATTGAGTCGGCAGTAATGACGCAAATCTTGCAATAAAACGCGGGCAAAAGTTGTCAATAGTCACCCCATAAGAGCAAAGGAGATTGCTTTTATGGAGTTAAAAATAGCTCAAATGCAGTTTAATGCAATATGATGCATGCTTTTAATTGCAGAAAAGGAGCGGCTGGTCAGTATACAACCCGGCGTTCCGCTGGACAATTTGCAGGAAACCCACGGCACATAGAGGTGACAGACCAAGCTGCGGGTTTCATAGGAGCCATGGATACTGTGTGGTCCTTCAGCCTGAGCGCAGTCTGCTCCTCGCGCGCGCGACCTTATTAGGGTGGGAGGCCCCCTAGGGTGG
>JAAZKQ010000198.1 GCA_012799755.1 Lentisphaerota bacterium
CTTGCCCTGGGCTATCTTAGGCCGCGCTTTCAGCGCTGAAGACAAAAGCTTGCAGCGTGACATGATTCCGCAAACGCAAACCAAAACGCCTGAGCTGTCTGCAACCGACGGAACTATGGACAATATGGACACGATGGACAATAGCGGATGCCTTCCACCTGCTATCTTGTACGCACCGGCAAACGTTCCAAGCGCATGCGTCCACCCAGTCCACCCTATCAAAGAGTGAGCGATTACCAACAATCGGATTGTGTTCATCGAAAAGCAAGCTCGGAGAGCTGGCACCATGAGTAACCCCAGGTGGAGCGAAGCGGAACCTGGGGCAAGGCATCCCCCGAAATCAGAGCCTCGGCGAGGCGACACATGAATCAGCGCCAGATAAGGTCGCGAGAGAGAGGGACAGACTGCGCTCAGGCCGGGGGAATTACACGGTATCAATGACTCTTATGAAACCCGCTACGCGGTTTGCCCCCATAGGTACCGCGATTTTCCAGCAAATGGTCCCGGCGAAGCGCCGGGTCGCCCAGCAAGCGGTTGCAACGACCTCGATTTTTTTCACGATTGCGCTTTGCATTTCCCTTTCTTGTGCTATTGTATCGAAACAACGAATTATTGGTTCCCGTCATTCATAGTATTGTGTGTAATTCATCATGTGGAGGTATTGCGATGACGACATTTAAGCAGGCTAATGTGTTGCCGGACGATCGTGGTTACTATGGGGAGTATGGCGGCGTCCATGTCCCAGATTCTCTGATTGGCCCTTTGCAGGAAGTGGCGGATGCCTATCAGCGCATCAGCCGTTCGGCGGATTTCATTGCTGAGCTGCGCCATATCAGAAAGCATTTTCAGGGCCGGCCGACGCCGGTGAGCTACTGCAACCGGCTGTCCGACTACTGCGGCGGCGCGCGGATTTATTTGAAGCGTGAGGACTTGAACCACAGCGGCGCGCATAAACTCAATCACTGCATGGGCGAGGGCTTGCTGGCGAAGTACATGGGCAAGAAACGGGTGATTGCCGAGACGGGCGCGGGACAGCATGGCGTGGCCTTGGCGACGGCGGCGGCGTATTTCGGCCTGGAATGTGAAATTCACATGGGTGAAGTGGACATCGCCAAGCAGGCGCCCAATGTCGCCCGCATGAAACTGCTGGGCGCCAAAGTAGTTCCGGTGACCTTCGGCCTGCGGACCCTGAAAGAGGCGGTTGATTCCGCCTTTATCGAATATCTGAAAGACCCGGTTAATACGATCTATTGCATCGGCTCGGTGGTGGGCCCGCATCCCTTCCCCTTGCTGGTGAGAGACTTCCAGGAAGTGGTCGGCATTGAGGCCCGCGAGCAATTCCTGGACATGACCGGCTGTCTGCCTGAGGCCGTGACAGCCTGCGTCGGCGGCGGCAGCAATGCGATGGGTATTTTCCGCGGTTTTCTGGATGATCCGACCGCGCTGTACGGCGTCGAACCCTTGGGCAGGGGTCCGAATGTAGGCGATCACGCCGCCAGCATGAGCTATGGCACGCCAGGCATCATCCATGGCTTCAAGTGCTATTTGCTGCAAGACAAAGATGGCGAGCCCCTGCCGGTGTATTCCTGCGCCAGCGGCCTGGATTACCCCGGCGTCGGCCCGGAACACTGCTACCTGAGAGACAAAGGCAGGGTGCAGTATGTCACCGCGCTGGATACGGAAGCCATTGACGCGTTCTTCAAACTCTCGCGTCTGGAAGGCATCATCCCGGCCTTGGAAAGCGCCCACGCCGTCGCCTACGCCATGAAACTGGCGAAAGAGATGAAGCATGGCGCCATCCTTGTCAATCTCTCCGGCCGCGGCGACAAGGACCTCGATTACGTCATCGAAAACTACGGCTTCGGCGACGAGGAGTAATACAGCGCGGGAACAGGCCTTTGCGCGCCACAAAGCGCGCAAAGGCCGTCTTGGGGCAAGTGGTGGCATGCCATCCATGCCGGCGTTATGTTGAGGCTGTTTCGCGGCTTTTATCCTTTCACCGGAACCAGCAACAATGGAGAAACGCCATGTTCCCGAGTTCGCGACGACTGCTTGCCTTGTCCGCCATGCTGTCCATAGTCGGCTGTCTGCATGCGCAGCCCCTGCTGCAATGGCCCGTCAATGAGGGCGACGGCAAAGTCGCCAAGGATCATTCCGGCAACGGCCTTGACGGCGTCATCACCGCCAAATGGCGCCAGACCGCCGAAGGCCCCGTACTGAGTTTCGACGGCACGGCCGCCACGCAGGTGGCCATTACCCTGCCGGAAGACAAGCGTCTGGGTACGGGCTCGTGGACGCTGGCGGCATGGGTCCGGCCCGACAAGCTGGGCATGCCCGAAAGCCGCGAGGGCCAGAATACACGGCGGATGTTCTCCTATGGGCAGTGGCCACAGGCGATTATTACCTTGAACATCAGCGGCAATGGCATCTTCAATTGCTACATGGCCTACAATGACGTGCAGGGCAAGCGCATCTCCGGCGATGCGAGCTCAGCACCGGGAGCGGTGGCGCTTGGGACTTGGTCGCACGTGGTGATGGTCTGCGATCGCGAAGCGGGGCAGCTGCGGCCATATGTGAACGGCATCCGCCAAGGGGCAAAGGCCCTGCCGGCGAACTTCGCTTGCGACTACAACGTCTACGGCAACCTGAGTTTCGGCTGCGGCTGGCAAAATTACAGCGGCGACATGGGCGCCATCGCAGTATATCGTCAAGCCCTGTCGGACAGCGCGGTCATCGCCCTCTTCCGCGAGCAATCCGCGCGCTTCAGCGTGGACGAGGACAAGCTCAGCGAACAGGAAAAGGCCGCCCTCGCGGCCGCAGTCGAAGCCGCCGCCCTGGCCGAGGCCATGAAAGCCTACCAGGAGAAAAGCGACGCCGTCAGCGCAGCTATGGCTGCCGGCGACTATCGTGCGGCCCGGACGGCCCTGCGGGAACTGCTCACCCAAGAACAAATACCGGCGCATTTCCGCAGCTATGCGCATCTGCGACTGGCGCAGGCCATGGTCCTCGCCGGCGACCGCAATGACGCTCGCCGTGAATACGCCATGATTGCCGATGCGGGCGACTATCCCGCCGTGCATCGGCAGGAAGCCCGCGAGTTGGGCGACGAACTGGAGCTGCAGGCGCGTGGACTGCCGCCGCGTGATCCGGCAGCCAACCGCACGACAATACCGCGCCTCACTGACTTCGCAGCCGAGATCATC
>JAAZKQ010000199.1 GCA_012799755.1 Lentisphaerota bacterium
CTGTGGGCTTGCAGCCCGCAGCGGCACATGACCCCGCAAACGAAAACCCCAAGCACACGCAGGCGCCGACCGTGCTGTGGGCTTGCAGCCCGCAGCGGCACATGACCCCGCAAACGAAAACCCCAGGCACACGCATGCGCCGACCGTGCTGTGGGCTTGCAGCCCGCAGCTTGCGGGGGACTACGAATATCACAATGACTAACCGCTTCTTATCCCGTGGTGATTTGCTGCTTGCAAGTATCCTTGCGGCAGGATGCAATTTGCGGTATGTTACTTCGTTATATTCGGTGTGGGTTGCCGCATGGGACGCTGAAGGCGGTGAAGTCGTTGACGAAGACGGCGGGAGCCAATGCCTCTCTGGCGTCTTTGCAGTGATGACATGCAGGCCGGTTGGGCAGCCCGCCTGTGCACGTGCCGCAAGAGTCAAAAGTCCTGAGCAAGGCAACAACAAAAAAGTATTGGATGCCGATGACACATAAGATTCGCTGGTATGGGATAATGTTTGCCTTGCTGCTGCTGGCGCTGCTGATCGTCGTGGCGTGGGTGGTTGGCGAAGAGCGTCTTTTCACGCGCGACGCGGAAGACACCCTGCGCTTTGCCAGGGCGAAACTCCAGGTTTTGTCGTCAGCGCGCCATGATCATTATGAATTGCGCTGCAACTTGGCGGCAACGCCAGGCAGCGCCCTGCATGGCGGTGAACTCCTCTTGGCGTTTGGGGTTAGGGGTGTGGATGACGGCGCCCTCTTGCGTTGGAACCAACGCGGCCTTTTTCTGAACCAGCGTCGCGCCGGCAAGGAAACCGCTCTGGCAGAGACGCCCACGACATTGAGTGAGTCGCTGGCATCGTCATCAGACCTGCTGATCCGGGTGATGAACGATGAGGTCGAAGTCGTTTTCGGCGGACGGCGTTTGTTGCGGGTTTTTGCGCCGACCCTCGGTCGTGGTGCGGTGGCCTGTGGATACGATCGCAAGCATGTGGCCGTCAGTGATTTGCGCTACCAGCGCCTGGAACCGTTCCGTTTTGCGGACGATTTCATGCGCACGGAAGAGGAGGCCAAGGAATGGGGACAGTGGCGGCCACTGTCAGGCGACTGGAAGATTTACTCCGTGATGGAGCGTATCCACGACAATCCGGCGGCGAACATCCGCAAGGGGCGCGAGCCCTTGGCCGACCGCAGTCCCAATCCCTTCTGTCTGTCGGGCTCGGCGCCCGAGGGCCCGGGCATGATTGTGACGGGCTTGCCGTTCTGGTGCGATTACCAAGCGGCGGTATCGGTCAAGCCTTTCGGCGGTGCTTTCGGACTGGTCTTTGGTTTCCGCGATGCCGAGAATTACTGGCTCTTGCGCTGGTCGGCGGATTCATTGGCGCCGTCACCGGCGCCGTTGGAACTCGTGCTGCGTGAACAGGGCGTGGAACGCGTCATCGCCAGTGTTATGCTGGCAGGCCGGGCCGAAAACTGGTGGCGCCTGGGCATCCGCCAGCAGGGCGATCGAGTGGATGCCTTGGTGGACGGCGTGCTTGTCCTGAGCTGCCGGGATCAGGCCAGCGTCGGCGGCGCTGTCGGGCTCTACAAGGATGGCGCGCAGGAAGCCTATTTTGATGATCTGGAGCTGACATCCGTCAGCGACATTGCCCACCGCCGTCTGCTCAGTGAAGCCGGTCGGGTTTTGGTCGGCAAGTGGCGCTTGGCTGACGAAGGCGTTGCGGAGCAGGGAGCTGACGCCGGCGATGTGCTCACTGTGATTGCCGATGGCGGCACTGCCGCAGTGGTGGACGGCTTGCCCGGCGCGCTTTATCAAGTCGGCTGGCCGCATTGGGCGCCGCAGCGCTTCGCAGCAACGGTGCTGCCTGCGGCCGCTGAGCAGTCGCAGGTCACAGCGGGTCTGGTTTTTGGCCTGCATGACGAACAGAATTACTGGCGGGCCGGATGGACGCCGGGCAAGGGCGGCCGGCTGTTCATGCAGCAGGTCCGAGACGGTCACGCGGAAGAAGCACTGACGCTGCCCTATGCGTGGTCAGGTGGAGAGCCGCTTCGCCTGGCGGTGGATAGTCGTCAGGAGGGCGTTCTGGAACTCTGGGCCAATGAGGTATTGGTGTTGCGCAAGCGACTAGCTATGAACGCGGGCGCTCAGGACGCTGCGATTGCCGGCGCCGTCGGACTCTTCGGCGCCAAGGGTGCCGGCTTCGCCAAGGTATGCGCCTTTGCGGAACTGCCTCGTGACTGGGAGCAGCCCGTTGATATCGCCCGCTTTGCCGACGATCCCTTCATGCAGGGCTGGGCGTCGTCGCGCTATTCCTGGCTGCGAGATGATGGCGATGGCTCGGATTATCCGCGGCGCTATCGTCACAACGGCGATTTCTATGGCGCCTTCACGCTGATTGCGCCGCTCCAAGGCGGTTTCAAGGTTTTCTGGGGGCTGGATGACTTGCAGCCGGCGAACGGTTATGCCTTGCTCTGCGAGTTGTCCGCCGAGACCGGCGCCGGCAGCGTGACGTTGCAGCGCGGCGCTGAGACGCTGGCCGAGGCGGCTTTTAGCGGCAAGACTCGTAGCGTCCTGCCTGGCAAGCAGATTGTTGATGAGAAGATCGGCGCACAGCCACGAACACCGGACACCGAGAGCTGGGGGCGGCTGGAGTTGCGTCGCGATGGCCATGCAATCTGGGTTGTTCTGGACGGCGAAGAGCTGTTCTGCGTCCATGAACCGACGCCCTTGATCGGTCGCTGTTTTGGTGTGGAAGTGCCGGCGGCCATGGACTTCATCCACCTCGATATCTGTCGCGAAAGCCTGCGTGATTACCTCTTTGAACGGGCCGAGACCGACTGGAACAGCCTCGGTCGCTGGGAGGTCACCAACCGCTTCGCCTGCGATCCGCGCTGGTCGCACATGAATGGCGAGAGCCGAGGCGTTGCCGCGCTGTGGAGCAAATTTGTGCTGACAGGCGATTTCACCATTGAATGTTTCGCCGGCATGCGTATGCGCCAGGGCGAATTGCACGAAGGCGCCCAGATGTCCTACCCGCGCGTGGGCGACATCAACGTGGCTATCAATGGCGACGGTCGCGAGCTCTTCTCCGGCTATAATCTGCTGGTGGCTGCCTGGGACGAGCGCTGGTCGGAGACATGGACGCAATTCTGGCGGCGGGACACCATGGTCGCGCAGACGGATCGCGAGCTCATTCCCCGTGGCCGGCACCTCACTCCCCGTACGCGTGCCGTTGCCCAGGAGTGGGACCCCGGCGGCCGCCCCGTGCACGGCGCTTGGTATGCGCTGAAGATTCGTCGCACGGGCAGTCGCTATGATGTCAGTTTTGACAATACGCCGGTCTTTTCCTACACGGATGACGCCGAGCCCATACCCGGCGGCAAACTATCGCTGTGGACCCAGCACAACAGTATTGTCTTGGCGCGGGTGAAAGTCAGCTATCGCGAGTTGCGCCCGCAAGCGCCCTTGCCGGCTGCGCTTCCCGGCGACCAGCAGGGCCAGGCGCCGATGTCTGTTGCAATTCCGACTGACACAGAGGTCGGCGCCGAGACAGCGCCGGCCTTGCCGCCACTGTTGCTGGCGAGTCATCCTACGCACCTTATTGATTTTGAGGATGGCCTTGGCGGCATAGAGCCTTGGTATGGCGATCAGAGCGCCCAGCTGCGCCGACAGCGCCATGACGAGCGCTCGGGTATGGTCTTGGCGGCGACGAATATCAACTCCGGTGGCGACTTCGGATTGGCGCTGCCATGGGCCGATATCGCGTTGCATCGCGTAGCCGAACTGCGCTTGGCCTGCCAGATACCTGCCGGCAGTCTGGTTAATTTCTATTTCACGGTCAAGGATGATCCGGTAGGGCGCTATTTCATCCGTTTGACGGGGCCGGGGCACGACGAAGCCAATCTGCATTGCGTCGGCGTCGCGGAGGGCCTGCGCGTCGGCGAATGGTCGGAGTTGCGCGTGCCCATTGGCGAACTGCTGCGTACGCGTTTTCCGCGTCGTGACCAGTGGGTGCTTGACAGCGCCATGATCGGCATGCTGCATGAGGGCTATCTCAATGCCGGTCTGGGCGGCAACCACGCCGATGCCAAGTATTACCTGGACGACATTGCTCTGGTTGCTTACGGTCCGCAAAGCGTTACCTGTCAGTGGCAGCTTGCCGAAGGACAGCAGGCGCCGTCCTGCCACGCGTGGATCAGTCAGGAGCCCGCTGCTGCTGCCGTGTCTGAAGGGGCAGCGCTTTTCAGCGATGCGTCATTCACGTTGACGGCGCCACAGCCGGGGCTTGGCTGGTTGCAGGTCGAGACACTGGCTGCCGATGCCGCCCCTGCCCGGCGTCTGCCGCCCATGCCCTTGCAACTTGCCGCGCCGCCGACTCCCCTGCGGGTACAGCCGGCTGATGGGGAAAACTGGGGGCTCAATCCCATCCGCGTGACCTTGCCGACGGACAAGCTGGCTTGGCCGCGTCTCGGCAGCTTGGTCCTGTGTGTCAATGAGCAGTGCCTGCCCATCCACGAGGGCAACAGCGTCTTGGATGTTGCCACCGGCGTCCTCGAAATTCAACCGATGTTCGCTGCCAAGATGGAGGCAGATGCCGAGGGCATGGTTGTCTGCACACTGAGTTACCTGCCCGCCGCCGCGCCGGAGAAGGGCGAGCCCACGCAACAGTCTTGGCGTCTGCGCCTGAAGCCCGCTGACGACCGCACGCCGCCCGGACCACCGCAGCTCAAAGACGCACTCAGCACTCTCTGCGGTCTGCGACCATGGCAGGAGGAGGGCAAGATCGCCAATGCCAAGAGCCAGGTTGACATACAGCGCTATCGCCTGCCTGACGGCACCCCCGCCGCGCGGATCACCAACCGCATTTGCGGCTCCGACTTCGGCTTCTCTTTCGGCCTGCCGACCTTCGAAATCGCTCGCTTTCCCGTGCTGCTTTTTGACTATAAAATCTCCCCTGACAGCCATATTGATCTGCTGCTGCGCGTCCTGGGTAAGATGCACACCATTGGCCTGACGGACTTGGACCCGTCGCGCGGCCTGAGGCTGGGCGAATGCTCCGGTATTGTCGCCGACGACTGTTGGCACTCAGCGCAGCTTGATCTGCGTGAGTATTGCGGCGATCTTAGCGTGACCTATGACGGCACGGGCTTGGCGACGACGGATGTCGCCCTGGGCAACTGGCACTACAGCGGCGAAGCCGCCGGTAATTACTACGAAGTTTCGCGGGTGATGCTCGCGCCGTTGGTCAACAGCTGCGACGCGCCGCCGCAGCTGTCCTGGCACTTGCCCGACCCCGGCGACATCGTTGCCTACAGCTTCCAGTGGGACCGCGAGCGCGACAGCATCCCGGATACCAAGTCCGAGGGCGCCGCGACCAGCACCACCATGCCGGCGCTTGCCGATGGGCTCCATTTTTTCCACATTCGCGGCTGTGACCAAGCCGGCAACTGGGGCGCTACGGCGCATTATCCTTTCATGGTGGAAAATGGCCTGCCGCAAATCGTCTCGGTGTCGCCCGAAGATGGCAGCGCCGCCGCTCCCGAGCAGATTGAAATGAGTTTTGCCGACGATGGCACAAACTGGCTCGATTTCAGCAAGGTTAAAATCAAAATCAACGGCGAGGAGCGCCGCCTTGACCGCTATTCACTGGCATGGGACCACGCGCAACGCAGGTTCAGCTGGAATCTGCTCCGCGATTGGCGACTGCTCAATAAGGCCGTGGCCGACGCTACGGTCTTCACAGCGGAAGTCAGTGGCATTCGCACTTTTGCCGGTCGAGAAGTGCCTGTCAAGAGCTGGCAATGGCGCTTGGATTACGCGCAGGACAAGACGCCGCCGCAGCCGCCCATGGTCGTGGGCAATGACAATGTCTTTCAGAACACCGAGTCCTTCAGCGGCAGCCATAATTGGCGCTCACAGCCTCAGACGAAACTGGACATCGTGCAGGACGACAGCATTGGCAGCCGCTGCCTTGAAATACGCCACTACGCCAAGGACGGTGGACGCTTCCAAGCCAACGCCTGGCTGCGGCGTGATCTGCTCAAGAGCTGCCAGGCTCTGCGCTTTCGCTACCAGATCGCGCCTGGCACCAAGGTCAATCTGCTCCTGCTCATTGAGCGCGAGTGGTACGCTGTGCGCATGACCGGCAGCGATGAAGCGCCAATTATCGGCGCTATCGCTGACGCTCGTGACGACGGCCAGTGGCGCTGGGCATGGCTGGACCTGCCCGAACTCATCGCCAAAGCCGTGCCCGATAATGCCGAGGCAAGCCTGATGCAGGTCGCCTTCGGCGAACGCGGCGCTGCCGCCGCCGAGAATGTCCTGCGCATTGACGACTTCAGCGCCGTCGGCGTCTTCGGGCCGCTGCCGCTCCTCAATCTCCATCGCACGGACGCCAGCGGCATCGCCGCCTACGAAGCGAAGCTGAGCAAGGTGGCCGACGACGAGCCGCAGCTCGCCATGTCGGCCAAAGCCGGTCGCCAGACTCTGCAGGCCGTGGATCAGGCGGGACTGTGGTTCGTGCATGCGCGTTGTCGCGATGGCGCCGGCAACACTAGCGAGACCATACACCTTCCCTTCCTTTGTCACGAGCCGGCCAGTGCCCAAGCCGATGGTGACGGCTGGGAAGCCGCCGCCGAGGGCACTTGGCGCCTGCGCGCCATCCAGCGCTCGCAATCTCCCAATGCGACATGTTGGCCCATTCGTGCCGGCGAGAATAACCACCTGCTGGGCGTGCAGTTCTATGGCGGTCGCAGTTTGCCCATGGAGCTCTACCGTGAATTGCCGGAGGGCACGGCCGATGCGTGGAAGAATGGGGTCGGCGTTGATCTCTTCCTGCAGGGGGCGGGCGAGGTCGAAGTGCGCGCGGCACTGTACGTCGCAGACCAGCGACGACCAATCTTGAGCGAGCCACTGAACATCGAGGGCGGCACTTGGCAGCGCGACCAGCGACTGACTTTTGCTGCCGAGGACTTGCCCAAGGACGCCCCACGCCATATCGCCCTGCGTTTCAAACGCAACGAGCGAGGCCAGGCAGTGCTGCTCGTGGACGCTTGTCGTTGGCTGCCGTAAAAGAAAAAACTCCTAAGCTGACCTGCGTCTTCCGGCA
>JAAZKQ010000200.1 GCA_012799755.1 Lentisphaerota bacterium
GCGCCATAGAGCAGGATGTTCACGGGCTTGTCGCCAGTTGTCAGCATCCGCTTGAGGATGGCTCCGTGCGTTTTGGTCAGGTCGGCAAAATCGCTCCAAGGCAATGTCTCATTCGTGTCTTTGACGAAATAACTGCTGGCCAGAGGCTCTTCAGTCATACCGCAGAGGAACATAAATAGATTATTGTTCGGGTCCAGATTATTATCGAGACACTGGAAACGAAGCAAGGGCTTCTGAGGGGCGACACGATCCAGAATAATCGCCTCGCCCATATTCAGGCATTTCGACATCATAAACAGTTTGCTGTTGAAAGACCTTCCAGGATCGGGATGGTTGAGGATACCTTCTTCGGTAGCCAAAGAAACCAGAAAAATATCTATTTCCAGGTCAGATAGCTTCAAGGTTTGCTGGAGTTCAAGCATTTTTTCATGGAAGACGTCAGGCACGCCAGGCTTTTCCCAAGGAGTCGCCATGGCATTCTCGGAGAGCGCCGGAAGAATGGCATGTACCCTATGGCGTAGTCCATCTTCGTTCCATAATCTCCTGATTCCCTCAGTAAATCGTACGTGATCCAGTTCTAGAAGAAGATCGCGAGAACGATTTTCTTGTGTTTTTTCGATGATATCCGCGGGAAAGGTTTCCCGCACTAATTTAGCCAGCAGTTGCTCGCTGCCATCACATTCCAAAAGACGAAAAACATCTTCTTCCCTAATGCGCTCTTTATGGTTATCCAGCAGGTTTTTCAGGAACTCAAACGACTTCTTTTGCATCCACGGGCTGCGGTGACATAGAAAACAATCCATTTGCTTTACTCCTTTGCTTTTGGTGAAAAAGGTTCCGGCAACTGGTCATAGAGCAAACATTATGCCAACTTTTCACTGAGCAGCGTGAAGCAGCAAAGCAAGTAGATTCCCGGTCGCAAGTGGTGTTAAATTGAGCAACAGCGGTAAGATTTTGATTTTTCCGGTGACTTTCGCCCTGCTGGAACTCAACCGCAAGGGCCCATAGGCTACAACTGGCTACAAAAAAACATGCCGGCGGCGTCAACGGCAGAGAAAAAACCTGCCGTGTCCTGCGCATGAAGACACACAGCGCCTTGCGGCAATCGCAAGGCGCTGAGCAGAAAGGAGATAGATGGGTGGAAAAGGGGCCCCCCGTAAATCCGCGCACGGATGCAGAGAGTCAGGGAGAGCCGTGCAACGACGCCCCGAGCGCAGCGGAAAACTATTTCCTTGCCTATCGCAAAAGCCGGGCGATTTCGTCTGTCGGGATCGTCATAGGGCCGATTTTCATCGGCGATAAAATCGTCTTGACTACCGCACAAACTGCCGCAACGCCGCCCGTCCCTTGTCGGTAAGGCGATATCCTTGCAAACAGCTGGTAGGCTTGTCGGGAATAGTCATTTCAATAAGGCCATCTTTCAGCGCCGGATGAATATATGTTTCCCTGAGTCGGCGCCGGTTTTTCAATTGAAACGCTTGCAGAATATCGGCGCTTCCAAGTGCTTTATCGGGCTCCAGCAGATCAAGGAGGCGGCGAACATATTTGCTGACTGGTGCCGTAACTGGTGCCGTAACTGGTGCCGTGACTGGTGCCGTGACTGGTGCCGTGACTTCGGGACCAGCGTGTTCGGTTGCCGTCGCCAGTGGCACAGTCACCTTGAACTTCACACCCCTCCCGGAAAACAAAAAACCGCCAGAGTTGAGCATGCCCCGAAGGACAGAGGCTTGGCGGGTTATTTGTTAGTAATAGTATCACAATCCAACTGGCAGTCACCCTCTGCCGCGAAGAATTGTTCTCGCTATGCAATCGGTTATTCATCGCCCCCTTGGCCCGGCGGGCTTTATGCCTTTATTTCAGCGCTTTTCCGCAGGAGAAGGCCTTGGCGACCACATCGCCCATCAGGCGATAGACATGCCGGCTGGTATCGAAGCATAGCGGCTTCATCTTCGCGACATCCGGCTTGCCGTCTGTCAGCACGGATTCCTCGATGGCGCAGTTGACGATTTGGCCGACCACATTGCAGTTCTCCTCGTTCATCGAGACCAACTTGCACTCCAGAACCAGGGGCAATTCCGCCATCACCGGGGCGTCCACGTGCTCGCTTTTAGCGGCAGTGAGGCCGCTTTTCGCCACCTTGTCCGCCACTTCTTTGCCGCTGACGATGCCCAGGTAATCGCAGGCCTTCACCGTGTCCGCAGTGCCGAAGGCGACCGTGAACGCCTTTCGCGCCGCGATGTTCGCCCAGGTTTTGTGCTCGTTGTCAATGCAGATGGTAATCTGATCCTCCAGCGTAATGCCGCCCCAGGCGGCGTTCATCATGTTGGGCGTCCCGTCTTCGTTGTAGCTGCCAATCATCAGCACCGGCATCGGGAACATCCAGTTCTTCACGCCAAAATTCTTTTTCATAATCATGTATCTCCTTGTTTTGGCTTGCCCGGGGCGGCGCCTGCCACAGGCAAGGCGTTCGCATCGGGCGACGCTGTCTTCAACCGGTAAAACGTGTATACATCGTTGCCTTATATTTTACTTGACTCAACGCCTTGGGTTAGTTTAGTCACTGTATTGAGTAAGCCAAATAACTGGCCGATTACCAATTGCGCTCCTTATACAAAATGAGCCGCTGGTCCTATTTCTATTGAGGCGCCACATCTTCATTCCAGCGCTTTCATATCAGAAGGCGTCGGTTCCTCGTCCTTTTCGGCGACCAGGCCCAGGGACTTTCGCAATGCCGCGGCGACTCCTGCGGTCAAAGCCGATTCGAGCTCAGCCATGGCTTCGGGATGCTGCTCGCCAAGGCGACAGAGTTGCTCTATCCGCTGCATGCGCCGCCGCGACGCATCCAAGCTGGGGTTGGTAATGCGCTTGCCAGACTGCAATGACTGGCAGAGGAGCTGTTCGTCATAACAGCCCTTGAGAAAATTGGCCAGCACCCCCTGCCTCGACGCGCTGCAACGACCACATTCGCCCAGTTCCCACTTGCGCAAGGTTGCCCAGCTGACGCCAAGCACCTCGGCAAGCCTCTCGTAGCTCAAACCGAAGGCCAAGCGGCGGCCGCGCAAACGTCGCCGAACATCCGGGGTAATACGACCATCAAATTCCTCAGTGCGCTGTTCTTGCATGGGCAGCTCCGTGTACAGTGGCCGATGACAGTTGGCATAATGAACAGCGCCACTGTAACGCCCATGTTAAAATTGCGCAAGTTGCTTGTAATAAGTATCATAAAGAATCACAAGGATTCACCTCGGCAAGAGAATCCTTAGGAATCTCAATGACTGCCGGAACACCGAAACCACATCGCGGATGTGCCGCATGGAATGGCGTGAAACGCCGCTGACGAATCGCACCCACGATGTCATTCGGTCGCTGGTGCAGGTCGGAAAGGCAAAGCACCTTCATCTTCGAATAACTCTTGTTAGAATTTCATCACGACGGGCTCCTTCTTGAAGGAGCAGATGGTCGCGGTGACGGTTCCGGGCTGGAAATAGCACACCATGGTGTTGTCGTCATCGGCGGAATACATCGTCTTCAGGCTCTCGTATTCGTCCAGCATGGAGGCCTTGGCCTCTCGGCGCTTGTCGTCAACGAGGACGCCCGACACGCGAATCCACTCGTCTCCTTTCATGGCGCAGAGTTCCACCTTGCCGTTGGCAAGGATCTGTTGCGCCACCTTCTTCTTTCGTCCCAGCTGGATGTAGAGTTTGCCCTCGAAGATATGAATGGTCCCGAACGGACGCACCCTGGGTTGATCATTCTCAACGGTGGCGATGAAGTAGTGCTCTGCATCCTTGATGAACTGACAGGTTTTCTGCATTGACATCTTGTTTTCCTCCGTAGATTTATGGTTTATGGCTGCTGGTGACTGACATGCTCAGCTACACGCCCCGCACTTGGCTTTTTACATTAGCAAACTTAGGGAGGAAAGCCCGGAAAGCAAATCGCAAGGTCACGGGGTTCAGGTGAAATAGTAAGCGGTCGCCCATTGATATTCGCAGCACAGCCTGGAACCAGACGCACTTGGTTTGCGTTTGCGGGGTCATGTCACGCTGCGGGCTGCAAGCCCGCAGCACAATCGGGAGACGAGGCGACTGGTTCCGCGGAGCAGCCAGGGATGCTGAGCGCTTGGTTTGCGTTTGCGGGGTCATGTCACGCTGCGGGCTGCACGCCCGCTGCACAATCGGGAGACGAGCGCTTGGTTCCGCGGAGCGGCCAGGGATGCTGAGCGCTTGTCCACCCTGTCCACCCTGTCCACCCTGTCCACAATGTCCACTCTGTCCACAATGTCCACTCTGTCCACAATGTCCACTCTGTCCACAATGTCCACTTTATCAATGAGTGGCCGCTTACGTGAAATACGCAATCAGCCAAGACAGGCGTTCTTCGCCTGCCGGCAAGAATTCACGATGTCATGCCACTTTATGTGGTCAGGCGGGGTCTGAGCATCATAAGTTGAGCAACCGGCTCAAGCTCCACCTATCCGAACAGCATCGTCGCAGAGAAAAACAGCAAAAACCAAACAGACGTTTCAAATATTTGTTTAAAACTGGCGTTTTATAGTCAGAGGTCGCCAAGGCGCGCTCATCAAGCTCTACGTGAAGGGGTCCAACAGAGATAGTAAGATAGGAGGAACAAGCATGAAGAAGCAGCACAACAATTTACTCGCAGTCTTGATTCTTGGCACTGGCATTTTCATGGCCAGCCCGGCACAGGCCCGTTGTCATCGCCGTGAACGGCACCCGGACCTACGCCTGGCAGTGGACATCATCGGCACCTTGCTCTATGCGGCATCGCCCAAAACCGTCGTGGTCGCGCCTGAGCCAACGCACACAGTAGTCGTGTCTGAGCCGGTCCATCGTACTCGTACCGTAGTTGTGACTGAGCCGGTCTATCATTCACACTCCGTGGTTGTAAGCCGCAGCTACTGCCCGGCGCCCGTAGTCTACCACCGCCCGGCGCCCATAGTCTACCACCGCCCGCCACCCGTGGTCTATCACCACGGCGACAGGCACTTCCACAGGGGGCATCACCGGCCCGACCATGGCGACAGGCACTTCCACAGGGGGCATCACCGGCCCGACCACGGCGACAGGCACTTCCACAGGGGGCATCACCGGCCCGACCACGGCGACAGGCACTTCCACAGGGGGCATCA
>JAAZKQ010000201.1 GCA_012799755.1 Lentisphaerota bacterium
GCGTGGGCCGGCCGTTTTGACGGTCGGCGCCGCGGGGCTTTCGTTTGTCGCTTGCCAGGTATTGGCGAGCTGACGCCACCTGGTCTTTTTGCGTTGCCAATACCCATTCCGGCCAATGCCCCTTATATTAAGCATTTCTTTGTCTTTGCGTCTGCGGCTGTCACTAAGCGAAAGAAGGCCAGATGAATCCCACTGATTACGCGATTTTGTCCAAGCGGCAGCTGTCCGAAAATGTTTTTATGATGTCCATCAACGCGCCGTATATTGCGACTGAGCGCAAGCCCGGCCAGTTCATTTTGCTGTCGGTGGACGAGTCGTATGGCGAGCGCATACCGCTGACCATCGCCGATGCCGATCCCGTTGCGGGCAGCATCAGCATTATTTTCCAGAAGGTCGGTTTGACGACGACGCTGCTGGCGGGCCTGGAAGTCGGCGATCGCCTGGCGGCGGTGCTTGGCCACTTGGGGCAGCCGACGCACATAACGAAAGTCGGCACGGTGGTCTGTGTCGGCGGTGGCATTGGCGTGGCGCCGATGCGTCCCATTGCCAAGGGCTTCAAGGACGCCGGCAATCGTCTGATCTGCATCCTTGGCGCCCGCAACAAGGACTTGCTCATTTTGGAAGACGAAATACGCGCTTTTGCCGACGAGGTGATCATCTGCACCGACGATGGTTCGGCCGGTCGCAAAGCGCTGGTGACGGCGCCGCTCAAGGAGCTTTGCGAACGGACGCCGCGGCCGGATCTGAGCGTCGCCATCGGTCCTCCCGTCATGATGAAATTCTGCGCCGAGACCGTGCGGCCCTATGGCGTGCCCTTGATTGTGTCACTCAACACCATCATGGTTGATGGCACCGGCATGTGCGGCGGCTGCCGTGTCACTGTTGGCGGCGAGACCAAATTCGTCTGCGTGGACGGGCCGGAATTCGACGGCCTGAAAGTGGATTTCGACGGCATGATAAAACGCCTGCAAGCGTACCGCTCCCAAGAGCAGCGCATGGCTGCCGAGAGCGGAGAGCATCAATGCCGCATGAGGGCGCAAGCTGAACTGCTGGAAAAGAAGAAGTAACGATGAGTGGAATGTCACCCGAAGAACTCAATGAAAAGGCCGTCAAGATTCTTGCCGACATTGACGCCAAGGGCGGCGTACTGAAAGTCAGCGAACGCTTGGCCATACCCGCGCAGGAGATGCCCAGCCAGGACCCGGACACGCGGCGGCGCAATACCGCCGAAGTCGCCTTGGGCTACAGCGCCGCGCAGGCCCGGGTTGAAGCCAGCCGTTGCCTGCGCTGCAAGAATCAGCCATGCGTCGCCGGCTGCCCGGTGAGCCTGCCCATCCGTGATTTCGTGGCGGCCATCGCCGCGAACGACTTTGGCCAGGCCATTGCTTTGATCAAGGAGAAGAGCCTGCTGCCGGCGGTTTGCGGGCGGGTTTGCCCGCAGGAAAGTCAGTGTCAGGCCAGCTGCACGGTCGGCAAGTCCCTCAAGGACGTGGGCAAGGCCGTGGCCATTGGCCGTCTGGAGCGTTTCGTGGCTGACTGGGAGCGGGCGCAAGGCCAAGCGCCAGTGCCGGCGGTAAAGCCGGCTACAGGCAAGAAGGTCGCCGTCGTCGGCAGTGGCCCAGCCGGCCTGGTGGTCGCGGCTGATGTGCGTCGCGAAGGGCATGACGTGACGGTGCTTGAGGCATTCCATAAATTCGGCGGCGTCATGCTCTACGGCATACCGGAGTTTCGTTTGCCGAAGGCCATTGTCAGCGCCGAAGTCGAGACTCTGCGTGCCATGGGCGTGAAGCTGATACCGAATTTCCTCGTTGGTCGCACGCGCGCACTGCAGGATTTGCTGGACAAGGACGGCTTTGACGCGGTCTTCGTGGGCAGCGGCGCGGGGCTGCCGCATTTCATGAATATCGAGGGCGAAAATCTCGTCGGCGTCTTCTCCGCCAATGAATACCTGACCCGGGCGAACCTGATGCGGGCCTATGAAAAGGGCAGGGCGGCGACGCCGATTGTGGAGGCTCGCAAGGTCGCCGTCCTCGGCGGCGGCAATGTCGCCATGGATGCGGCGCGAACGGCTTTGCGCCTCGGTGCGGAGGAGGTCTATCTCATTTACCGGCGGACGGCTGCGGAAATGCCCGCTCGTGCGGAGGAGGTCGAGCACGCCAAAGAAGAAGGCGTGCAATTTCACCTGTTGCGCAACGCCAAGCGCATACTGGGTGATGAACAGGGACGCGTTACGGGCATTGAATGCCTGCGCTATGAGCTCGGCGAGCCCGATGCCTCAGGCCGCCGTGCGCCAGTGCCCATCGCCGGCAGCGAATTCCTGCTGCCGGTGGACACCGTGATCGTCGCCATCGGCAATGGTTCCAATCCGCTCATCAAGCAAACGACGCCGGGGCTGGAATTCAACAAACGCGGCAATATCATCTGCGATGAGAATGGCCGGACGTCCTTGCCGAAAGTTTTTGCCGGCGGCGATATCGTTCTTGGCGCCGCCACGGTCATTCTTGCCATGGGGCAGGGGCGTCGTGCGGCGGCGGCCATCAACGACATGCTCAGCCAAGCCTGAGCGAGCTGCGCGCGCTATGGCGCACGGCGGCAGATGTAACTCATTAGATAAGTCGCAACGAAAGGAGAATGCATCATGATGAAGCGAAACATGTACCTGTCACTATCCATGTTGACGTTGGCGGCCGGATTGTCCGCCGCGGAGCCGGTGGTCATTCAACTGCCTGAGGCGCGTCGTAGCGGCGGCATGCCGCTGATGGACGCTCTCAGCGCCCGGCGCTCGACACGCAATTTCAAGAAGGACGCGCCCATAGCGGACGCCGTGCTGGGCGAGCTGTTGTGGGCGACCTGGGGCTATAATCGCGAGGACAAACGTACCGCGCCGACCGCTGTCAACGCCCAGGAACTTGATGTCTACGTTCTGCGCGCTGATGGCGCTTGGCTCTATGACGCCCGCAAGCACGCATTGATTCAAGTGGTGGACAAGGATATCCGCAGCGCCACCTTGATGGAGAACATCGCCCAGCCCTTTGTGCTGGATGCGCCGGTGACCTTGGTGTACGTCTGCGATGCCACCAGGGGCCCCAAAGGCGCTGACGGCAAGGGCATCATCGGCAAATGGGCCGGCACCGATACGGGTTTCCTGGCCCAGAACGCCTATCTGTATTGCGCTTCTGCCGGTCTCGGGACGGTTGTCCGCGGGAGCTTCCCGCCGGAGACCCTCGCCAAGGCCCTGAAGTTGAACGAAAATCAATTCGTCACCCTCTGCCAATGCGTGGGCTGGCCGCAGTAAGAGCATAGAGACAGTTGAGCGCGCACACCGCGCTCTGCGAAATGAACAACGGACGGAGCAGACGGATCGGACGGATGCGTCCAATGCTCTTCACATAAGAGCCATTGATGTCTGCGTCGGCAAGGCACGCTGAAGGCGTGCCACATACTAGCCCAGGGTTGCGCCTGTGGCGCAACCCTGGGTGAGCATCCCCCCGAAATTGCACGCTGAAGGCGTGCCACATAGCAGACACGAAAGGTGGGTTCCATTGCCCCTTTGGCCGCTGTCAGCTTTGCCGACTGCGGCCAAAGGGGCCGAGGAACACGAACATAAACGGCCCTCTACCCAGGGCGGCGCACACTTTCAGCGTGCTTGCCCTGGGCTGGTATGTCTTGCGCCTTCAGCGCTTCTGCCGCTTCGCGGCGACGAAATGCCGCGAAGGCAAAAGGCTGTTTTGCTGAGGCACAAAGCGCCATGAAAAAATAGTTAAATGAAGAGTATTGGACCGATGGGACGCATTGGCCGCGGCACCGGGGCGAGGACTCACGACTCATAAGGCATGATCCCATGGATTGGACAACCGGGACGCCCGGGACTGCGGGGAATGACACATTGGCCCCAGGGGACTGGTTGGCCGACGCCGGGAACTCCTGGAGGCGCACCGCCTGCACGTGAGCCCCAGCAATTTGCGCCAATCTGCGTAATCTATTGTCCTCTGCCGTCCAGGCATTGATCCGGCTGTTTGGCTGGTTATGAATAACGTAAGCGGTCACCGATTGATAAAGTGGACATTGTGGACATTGTGGACATTGTGGACATTGTGGACATTGTGGACATTGTGGACGCGGTGGACATTATGGAC
>JAAZKQ010000202.1 GCA_012799755.1 Lentisphaerota bacterium
CACGGCATGTCCATGTCCCCCCAATATGGCCCCCGCCAGCGTATCGTCTCCGTCTTCACCGCTGCCTCTCTCATCCCCGATCCCTTGTACACCGGCGAAGCGCTCTGCGACCGCTGCAAGCTCTGCGAAAAAGCCTGCTGGGGCGAAAACTACCGACCGGACCGCCTGCTTGAACCCAAGACCATCTCTTTCACCATCGAAGGTAAAAAGATCGAATACGCCCACATCAACCGCTGGCGCTGCTTCTGGGGCGAACAATGCCACCTCGACATGAATCGCCTCGCCGAACGCCAAGAAGTGGATGAACAGGCCATCTACGACGCTCTTGACGAAGGCATTGACCGTGTCGTCCAAGCCAACGCCGGCTATATGTGCTCCTCCCTCAAATACTGCATGGCCAAGCCTATTCGCGTCTGGGACAAAACCAAGGCCGCCAATCCCCTGCGGCGAAAAAGCGCCCCCACGGGCGACTGGCTGGCCCTGCGCCAACGCATCCTCAAACTGGCCACCGACGCCGGCGCTTCCCGCCTCGCCATTCGCCCCATCAGCGATTTCACCAGCCTGAAGCCCAACTTCTACGACGGCTTCCGCACCGAAGACTTCTTCCGCAGCTTCAAGTGGGTCGTCGCCGTCGCCCGCGAACGCCCCAGCTTCCTGACCAACCCGAAAAACTCGTTGACGGCCAAAAATATCGGGCCGATAAACTCCATCATTACCGGCAGCTTGATGATTGGCGCCTGCGACATCGGTCGTTTCCTGGACGACAGCGGGCACGAAGCCATGGTGACCTGGAGCAAATGCGGCTTCGGTCCCCTGGCCGCCAAACTCCAGAACTGGCCCGGCCATGACAACGGCGGACTGCTCACCGAATGCCTCGTCACCGACGCACCCCTGGAAGTCTTTGAAACCACCATCGCCCGCCCCTGTGATGCCCTGAAAACCCCGGAAGAAATCATCGCCCGGGCTGAGGATGCCAACGGCTGCTTCCCCTTTATCACCAAGCCCATCGGCAGCGTCCGCCTTGACGATCTGCCGGCTGCTGACACGGAACCCTTGAAGCAGATCATGCCCGCCGCCAAATCCCTCCTGGTCGTCACCGCCGAATTGTCGAAACGGACGCTGGAACTGGCTTGCAAGCAGGAAGCCGAATGCGGCGTGTCTTACGCGATGAGCAACTACACGGCTTCGCGAGAGGCCTTCTGGGCCGCCCATGACATCGCGTCCGGCCTCCAAAAACAGGGTTACGAGGCCGTGCCCCTGTTTGAAGTCGAGGCTTGGTCGCGGCCGCGACCGTCCCTGCAAACCGGCTTCCAGGCCGACCTCCGCGCCCAAGCCCCCTTCGCCGCCGCCGCCGGACTCGGCTTCATCGGCAAGCACGGCTTCCTCATCCACCCGCACTATGGCCCCCGCTTGCGTTTTGCGTTCGTCCTCACCACTGCGGCAATCGCGACCAAGCCGGCCGTCACCGGCGCCTGCCCCGAAGGCTGCCGCCTTTGCGCGGACGCCTGCCCGGTCAACGCCCTTGACGCCAACGGCGCCGCCAAGCCGGCCGAGCCCTTCCCGCGCCAGGATGCCCGTTGCGAGTGGGCCCGGGTCTTGGGCATGACCGAAGGCGAAGGCACCTCCATGGTCGGCTGGCGTCTGCCTGACCTGCCGGTGCCGGACACCCTGGACGCAGAGTCCCGCAAAGCCGCGCTCGCCCAGAAAGACCCCATCCAAGTCCGCTGCTACCAGAACCCCACCTTTGCCGACACCCAGGTCGAACGCTGCCTGCAAGCCTGCCCCTTCGCGCGCTGACGACGACTTGACGACACAGCAGTAACCGGTCA
>JAAZKQ010000203.1 GCA_012799755.1 Lentisphaerota bacterium
ACCGCATCCGCCTGGCCTTTGAAATTGTGCGTGTGTATGTCCAGGATCATTGTTTGCCGTTGTCCTTCGCTGTTCGGGCGAGGGGTACCGCTGCGTTCAGTCCTTCATCTATGCCCGGTACCGACAGCTGCAAGTTGGCTTTGTTCAGCTTGACTTTCGCACCGAGTAGCTCAACGAATCTGTGCTGGTTCAGACGTCCCTTCCCGGCAAGCTTCTGTTTGCCGGTGTCATGCCGGGGTTGTTTGGCTTTCATGAGAGGCAACGCCGTCGGGCAAGGGCGCTTGATAGGCTTCATCGCCGCCGTAGCGCAAGAAGCCGCGATAGACAAAGAAAAGCGCGACCAGCCCGCAGAACTGGATCACTGCTCCTATGATATACACCAGGACGTAGCGCTGTCCGCTCAAGTCGAGCAGTTTTCCCAACAGGGGAACCAGCAGCATGGTGCTGGCGGATGACAACAACGCCGCGATGCTGTTGAACTGGGCGAAGTACAGCTGTGGAAAGAGGCGGGCGGCGCAGGACGCGAAAAGCGTGTTGAAAGACATGACCGCGATGCCGTGTATGAGCTGTATGACCAGGAATGAGTTGACTGAAGTGCAGAATATCCCGCCGCAGAGGTCCACCAGCACACATATCGCAAGGGCGACCATGGAGGTGCGGAGCGGATGGAATTTGTCGGAAAGAGCCCCCAGGAAAAAGCAAAGCACAAAAGACACTGCAAAACAGGTCGCTTGGCATTTACCAAGAGCATCCATGCTGACATCCATGCTTTTGGCAAAGAAGATGTAATAGGTGTTGAAAGGCAGCGTGCCCAGGCCGACGAGAGTCATTCCGAGGAAAAGAACGCGATAATAGGGCAGGGTGAAGCAGAGCTGCCAATAGCTTTTGACCATCTTTATGGTATTGGATATTGGATTCTGTTTTCCTGTTTCCTCCTCTGGCGGCGGTGGATACTCGCCTTCTTTGACCATGAGGCAAAGCGTAGACAGACCGATGCCATAGAGTATGCCGATGCCTATCAGCAGTTCCGGCCCGTAGTCCTCCGCTTTGCCTAACAGCTTTGCATTGAACAGTACCGCCGCCAACAGGCTGACAGCGCGGGTCATGGCGAAAAATCTCCCCAGGAGAATCTTGGGCACCACATCGTTGATAAGCGCTGAAAAGATATTGACGGATAAGGTGGTGCCAAGGTCCAGCAGCAACCAGAAAAAGGCAAAGACACACAGCCGTAAGGTGTTCACATCGAACTTGGCGAAGATGGCTTGCGCCTTCAGAAGCGTCCCGAGCCACGGGCTTAGGCCGAGGCCAATCAACGCGATGGTGACGATGGGCGTCGTCATGAACAGATACGGTATTCTGCGTCCGAATCTGCCTCGGTGCCGGTCACTCTTATAGCTTATCCAGGGAATCAGGAAGATGTTCGTGAAGTTGGGGATGGAGACGATTAACAGGCCATACAGGTAGTTGGATATGCCGAACTTCTTGACCATTACGGCCGCCAAGGCGCCCACGGAGCGTCCCTTCATGATCCAGGCAAAATCTCCCCAGAGCATCCAGCAGAACAGCGCAATGACTCCCGATGTCGTATAGGTCAGTGTCCCTACGGTGAAAATTTTCTTGGCGCCGTTTGTTTTCATCATGTGATTATGCGGCTCAAGGCCCTCCGGCCGGCTTCACAGGGAGTCGCTGCCTGTTTGGTACATGTTTGTATATATGCCGCAAGTGGACAACTAAATCATTAAGCGCACTTGTCACTCAGGTGGCGCAGATTGCAACTGAACAGTAGTTCCGAACAGTACGCCCAGCTGTCCGGGTCACGAACAATGGTCAGGTATTTGCGGACGACGCCCGGTCACGGCGGTGTGCGCGCGTTCCGGGCGTCGTAATGTCAGTAAAGATGGTTTTTGCTTATGGCGTCCTTAGCAGGCGGCGTAGACGGCTTCGACACATTTGCGGAGTTTGGGCACGGGGTTTTCCACATCGCCCTCGAATTCGAGCGCGGCGTAGCCGTTGTAGTCAATCTCTCTGAGTGCGTTGATGAGCGCCGGCAGATTGATGTTGCCTTCGCCGACGATGACGTCCTGCGGCTGGCGGGCGGGGGTGTAGAGAAAGTCTTTGAAGTGCATGCCGTAAAGGCGCGAAGAGAAGGACTTGACGGCGTCAATGGGGTCCATTTTAGCGTCTAGCGCCCAGGCGGTATCAAGGCAGAGGCCGATGCGTTCGGAGGTATTGGCGAAGATGAAGGCGAGCATGCTTTTTGGCCCTAGCCAATGGTAGCCGCCGTGATTGTGGATGGCCAGGTTGACGCCGTATTCCTCGGCGAGTTTGGCAGCGATGTCAAAGGGCTTCCAGAAATCGCGTTGGGGGCTGAAGTTGCACATGACGCTTTTCACGCCACAGAATTGGGCGAAGGCCAAGCCCGTGCGCTCGGCGTCGGGATTGCCGCTGAAGGCAATGGGCAGGGACACGGAGTCAATGGTGACGCCTTCGTCATTGAAGGCCTTTTTGGTCTCGGCGAAAAGTGCCGGGTCGTTGGGAGCGGTGACCTCGCAATGGGTCAGGCCACACTCGCGCACTTTGCGGGCGATGGCGCCGGGGCCCTGCGATTTGAAATGGCGGAAGCAGTAGTTTTGGACGGACAGTTTTTTCTTGAGATCAATCATGATTTTCCCCTGACTTGCTGTGGTTGCGGGTGAAACGGGCGGACGCCCGATGGACGGACAGAAGTTGGCCGGTTTGCCGGGTTATTGAGACGGAACGCCGACCGGTCATAACATATTTGCCACCGGGGAGAAATGCGACTGTGCGCGGGTGCAATGCCGGGAAGAAAAGGTAAGCGGTCGCCCATTGATAATTGGCCGTTTTCTGTTGCTTTTGGTTTTCAGCGCCGAAGGTGCGAGCTATGATAGCCCAGGGCAAGCGCCCGCAGGGCGCGCCGCCCTGGGTAAGGAACCCACCCGAAAAGAGCCCTGAAAGGGCGACCTAAAAAAAACGCGCAGGGCGTGAGGACGGGAAACACCTTGCATGGGTTCCATTGC
>JAAZKQ010000204.1 GCA_012799755.1 Lentisphaerota bacterium
CCTGGCACGGTGAGTACAGTCTGCGCTTTGCGGCCGGCGAGACAAGTGTCCAGACCAAATATCTGTTTCAGTTGTTACGACCGGGCCGGCAATATCGCGTGAGCTTTTATATCCGCGGCGACCAGCCAGGCGAGTGTACGTTTATTTCCTGGAACCAGTCTTATAGCCAGATCATTCATCAGCGCTTTCAGGTCGGCAGCGAGTGGCAGCGGGTGAGTTTTGCCTTTCCGGTGAACAAGACCGTGATCAGCCCGACGGTCGGCATCACCAAGGATAGTGAGCAGACGCTGTGGATTGACGCCATGCAAATCAGCGAAGGCGAGGAATTGCCGGACTTCACGACGCCCGGGGCGCTGAGCGTGGGCATGGATGACATTGGTGACGCAGCCGGCTTCCTGACGCCTGCGGCAACACCCCTGCGGGGGACGCTGCGGCTACGCAATAACGCTGACGAGACACAAATCGTGCGGCTTGAGGCGCTGTTGTCCAACGTGGACGGCAAGGACCTGAGCCTCCTGGAGCGCGAGATCAGCTTGCCGGCCGGCGCGCTGCATGAAGAGGCGCTGGCGATCATGCCGACCTGTGAGCGGGGTTACTATGTCGTACGGCTGCGGGCCTCGTCACCGGCAGGGGCAGCGGCCTGCGATCTGCCCTTTGCGGTGATGGACGAGCCTTTGCCGCCGCGGGTGGACTCGTATTTCGGGCTGCATTCGGGGCCGGTGGCGCATGGCCGGCGCATTGGCGCGTCGTGGTTGCGGCATTTTCGCCATTGGCGCTGGCTGCCGGAAAAAGATGGTCATTACGATTTGGCGAATATGCTTGGTCGCGCCGCGCGGGATTACGGCATGTCCGAGCTGGAGTGCATTGAGGTCTGTTCTCCACCGCCGAAGTATCGGCTTGAGGATAGCGAGCCTCCCGGCCTGCCTGATCCTGTCGAGCAGGAGCGCTTCACGCGCGAATTTGTGCTCGCGACCAAGGACAGCACTTGGGTCGAACTGATCAATGAGCCGGACCTGAGCGTTGTGAACCTCTATCAGAAGGGGCGTGAGGTTGGCGTGGAGCGCTATTGCGAGATGCTGGAGCGTCTTGTGCCGCAGATCCGCCAAGTGCGACCGGATATCAAGGTTTTTGGCGCCGGCGTCTCCGGCGTGGATTTCACCCGCGGCTTTCATTTCCTGGAGGGCGTACTGGCTCGGGCGGGGCAGCACATTGACGTGTTGGCGGTGCATCCCTACGCCGATGCGCGTTACATCTGCGCCGATGGCGCCGACATTGGCCCGGAGCAGAACGGCGTGTACGAGAAAACCATGCGCCTGCGCGAGATCATTGCCGGCCATGGCGGTCAGCAGCCGATTTGGTATTGCGAAATCGGCTGGGCTCTGTCGGTGGAGGAGGACTACTTGTCGGCGGCGGCCATGCGTCACGCGGCTTATTGTGTGCGGCTTATGTTGCTGGGCATGAGCGCCGGAGTGGAGCGGGTGATGTACTTCCTCACGGATTCCCACATTGAACGCCAGCGTTACTACTATGGACTGTGGCGGTCGAATCGGCCTCTGCCGGTGGCTGCCGCCTATGCGGCCACGGCGCAGGTGCTGGATGGCGCCAAGGGTGAATTTCTGATCGCCAATAGCGATTTGCACTGCTTTAGCTACCGTCATCGCGACGGACGACTTTTCGCCGCGCTGTGGACGAGCCTGCCCGATGGCTTTGCCGCTGAGATCGCGCTGCCGCCGGCGTCGGTTGAAGTGCGCGACATGTTTAATCGTCCGTTGGACTGTCCTGCGGGCGACACGGTGAAACTGACGCTGACCGGCCAGCCGCAGTATGTCTTCAGCGGGGCGGGTCTGAGTGAAGATGCCTTCCATGCCGCCTTGCGTACTATGCGCTACGATTGTCCGCCGCTGAGTTTTGCCTGGCAGTTGCAACGTGCGGATTGCATCGCAGTGCTGGTCAGCAATCTGCGCCAGCAGGCGTTGAGTGGTCGTTGCCGTCTAACTGGCGCGGAGTTTGCTGCGCCGGGGCGGGACTTGTCCCTCGGTCCGGGCGAGTCCGTGCTGCTGCGCTTTGAGTCACCATCCTCGTTAAATCAGCTCACCTTGACCATGAGTGCGCAGACTAACTTGGGAGATCTGCTCGGCAACTACCGTGCCGAGATCATGGCCTGTCCACGGACGACGGAGGGCGCGCGGCTTTTGGAGACCGCAGTGTTGCCGGCGTCGGCTGGTCGGCTGCCCTCGCTGTCAACGCGAGACTACTTGCTGCCCAATGATCCGGGCAATGGCTGGGCCGGTCCACAGGATCTCAGCATGGAAGGCGCAGTCGCCTATGACGACGAAAAACTCTACCTGCTGCTGGATGTTCATGACGACATTCACTTTCAGCGGCAGGAGCCCGGCAAGCTCTGGTCGCAGGACGCCGTGCAGGTCGGCATTGATTCGCTGGCCAACGCGCTGCCATACGTCCATGGCTACGGACAGGACGACTATGAATTCGGCTTTGGCTTGACGCCGGAGGGACCGGCGGTGGAAGTCACCCAACTCTATGAAGTTGGGCGGTTGCGTGAGGTGCAGGCGGCGATCACGGCGCGTGTCGAGCGCCATGACGACATTACCCGCTACCGCATTGCCATTCCTTGGTCGGCGCTGAAGCTGACGCCGCGTCAAGGCATGATCTTCGCGATGAATGTCATTGCCAATGATGACGATGGGCACGGGCGGCGTTTTTGGATGGGGCTGACGCCGGGCATCGCCGAGACGAAAAATCCCTACGTATTTATGAAATTTTCCCTGGAATAGGGCTGAGGGCGGGGCTGAGCGCGATGAAGGTTCAGACGCTGCGTGAGCGCCTGTATGCGCACTGCGGCTCGCAGACGATAGCGCATACTGCTCCGCCCACCTTGCTTCCTAGCTCCCCTGCGTCTTATATCAACGAGTGACCGCTTACGGCGATTTCAAGCTGAATGTCGGGAAGGGACTTTCCAAACACAATGGCTTTCCTTATATTGCAGAATGACCATCTGGGGGGGCCTTATCAGTGCGTATTATCACAACGATGATGTCATGCAGGGTGTTTTAACAATAGGGGCATTTATCAACAAGACGGCAAGGCGGTGGCTATGAACGAGCGTAGTGGTATCGGTGGTGACGGATTGCGGCGTATTGGCGGGCTGCTTGCGGCTTGCGGTCGCCTGGCGGCCTGTTCAGGGCTGCTGATTGTGTTGTTGGCGGCGGTTGCGGCGCCGGGCGCCGAATGTTTGCGCAATGGCGATTTTGAGGCTTCGGCGCGTGGCTGGATCCATGAGCATTGGACTGGCAAGCCCGCGCCGGGACAGGTGGTGGACGATGACGTATATGCCGGCGGCCATGCCTACCGCATGCACAACGCCGACTATGACAAGACCAATTTCCTGCTGAAATCCTTCACCTACACGCCGGGCGAAACCTATCGCCTGCGGCTGGCCATCAAGGGCGAAGGCTTGGCGGAAAAAGGCGTTTTCGTGCGCATTCTGTGCCTCCGCCATGCTGACGGCAAGGATAAAGTGCTGTCCTTTGCCAAGGGGCCCGACGGCCAAATCAATTTCATTCAAGCGGGCGGGACATTCCCCTGGCAAGTCTTCACGGCGGAGATCCTGCCGGAATATTTTCCAGAGGGAACCAACGTGACCAATCTGTACATTTACCACGCGCCCAACAACCAGGGGTGCGTGTGGATTGACGAAGTGTCGGTGAGCGACAGTCGGCCGGAGCCGCTCAAGCCCCTGGCCCAGCGGCCGGCGCTATCGCTGCGCGAACGGCAGTCGTCGGCCGCGGCTGGCGCGGGCACCGGCGCCGCGCAGAAGCACGCGGCGAATATCTGGCCCGGCGATGCGTCTTTCGAGACCGGCAGCGAGCACTTGCGCTTGCCGCGGGACAAGAGCGTCCCGGCCTGGCACGGCGAGTACAGTCTGCGTTTCGGGGCCGGTCAGAAGAGATTTGTATCTAAATACCTGTTTCTCTTGCTGCGGCCGGACCGGCAGTATCGCGTGAGCTTCTACGTTCGCAGCGACCGGCCCGGCAAGTGTGCGTTCTTTTCCTGGGATACGTCCTGGAAAACGCTTATCCATCAGTACTTTCAGGTTGACAACGAGTGGCGACGAGTGAGCTTTGCCTTTCCTGTAAACAAGACCCTGACCAGCCCGACGATCGGCTTTGACAAGAACAGCGAGCAGACCTTGTGGATTGACGCCATACAAATCAGCGAAGGCGAGGAACTGCCGGACTTCACGATGCCCGGGGCGCTGAGCGTGGGCATGGATGACATCGGCGACATCGCCGGCTTCCTCGCGCCGGCGGCGACGTCCGTGCCGGGGACGCTGCGGCTGCGCAATAACGCCGATGAGGCGCAGAACGTGCGGCTTGAGGCGCTGTTGTCCAATGTGGACGGCCAGGACCAGCGTCTCCTGGAACGCGAGATCAGCTTGCCGGCCGGCGCACTGCATGAGGAAGTGCTGACGCTCATGCCGACCTGCGAGCGCGGCTATTATGTCGTACGACTGCGGGCCTCGTCACCGGGAGGCGTCGCGACCTGCGATCTGCCCTTTGCAGTGATGGATGAGCCCTTGCCGCCACGCGCGGACTCGTATTTCGGGCAGCATATAGGGCCAATGACGCATTGTCGGCGCATTGGCGCGTCGTGGCTGCGGGATTATCGCAATTGGCGCCGGAAAAAAGATGGCCGGAACGATTTTACGGGGATTGGCCGCGCCGCGCAGGAATACGGCATGTTTGAGCTGGAGTGCATTGGCGTCACCGGCGCACCACCGGAATGTCGGCTAAAGGACAGCGATCCTCCCGGCCTGCCTGATCCTGTCGAGCAAGAGCGCTTTATACGCGAATTTGCGCTTGCAATCCCGGAGGGCAGCTGTATCGAATTGCACAATGAGCCGGACTTGGCTTTTGCGAAATACGGGCTTGTGAACGGCGTGGAGCGCTATTGCGAGAGCCTGGAGCGTCTCGTGCCGCAGATCCGCCAGGTGCGACCGGATCTCAAGGTCCATGCCGCCGGTGTTTCCGGCGATGATTGCGACCGTGGTTTTCCTTTCCTGGAGGGCGTGCTGGCTCGCGCGGGACAGCACATTGACGTGTTGCCGGTGCATCCCTATGCCGGCCCGCGTTACATCTGCGCCGATGGCGCCGACATTGGCCCGGAAGCGGCCAGCGTGTATGAGAATACCATGCGCATGCGCGAGATCATTGCCGGCCATGGTGGACAGCAGCCGATTTGGTATGGCGAGGTCGGCTGGGCCTTGTCGGTAGAGGAGGATTACTTGTCGGCGGCAGCCATGCGCCACGCGGCCTATTGCGTGCGGCTCATGCTGCTGGGCATGAGTGCCAAGGTGGAACGGGTGCTGTATTTCCTCATGGATGCCCACATTGAACGCCAGCGTTACTACTACGGGCTGTGGCGGTCGAATCGGCCCCTGCCGGCGGCGGCGGCCTATGCGGCTACGGCGCAGGTGCTGGATGGCGCCAAGGGTGAACTCCTGATCGCCAATAGCGATTTGCACTGCTTTAGTTACCGTCATCGCGACGGGCGGCTTTTTGCCGCGCTGTGGACGAGTATGCCCGATGGCTTTGCCGCAGAGATCGCGCTGCCGCCGGCGTCGGTCGAAGTGCGCGATATGTTCAATCGTCCGCTGGCTTGTCCGGCGGGCGACACGGTGAAGCTGGCGCTGTCCGGCCGGCCGCAGTACCTCTTCTGCGGGGCGGATTTGAGCGAAGATGCCTTCCATGCCGCTTTGCGTACTATGCGCTACGATTGTCCGCCGCTGAGTTTTGCCTGGCAGTTGCAACGTGCGGATTGTGTCGCGGTGTTGGTCAGCAATCTGCGCCAGCAGGCGCTGAACGGTCGTTGCCGTCTTGACGGCGCGGAGTTTGCGGCGCCGGAGCGGGACTTGTCCCTCGCTCCGGGCGAGTCCGTGATGTTGAGCTTTGAGTCGCCGTCGTCGTTGAATCAGCTCACCTTGACCATGAGCGCGCAGACTAACCTGGGCGATCTGGTCGGCAACTATCGCGCCAGGATCATGGCCTGTCCACGGACGACGGAGGGGGCGCGACTCCTGAACGCGGCGGCGTTGCCGGCGTCGGCCGGCCGGCTGCCCTCGCTGTCAACGCGGGATTACCTGCTGCCCAATGACCCCGGCAATGGCTGGGCCGGTCCGCAGGACCTCAGCATGGAAGGCGCGGTCGCCTATGACGACGAGCAACTCTACCTGCTGCTGGATGTCCACGACGACATTCACTGTCAGCGGCAGAAGCCCGGCAACCTCTGGAAGCAGGACTCCGTGCAGGTCGGCATTGATTCGCTGGCCAACGCGCTGCCATACGTTCTCGGTTATGGACAGGACGACTACGAATTCGGCTTTGGCTTGACGCCGGAGGGGCCGGTGGTGGAAGTCAGCCAGCTCTATGAAGTCGGACGGCTGCGTGAGGTGCAGGCGGCGATCACGGCGCGTGTCGAGCGCCATGACGACGTTACCCGCTATCGCATCGCCATTCCCTGGTCGGAGCTGAAGCTGGTGCCGCGTCAAGGCATGATCCTGGGGATGAATGTCATTGCCAATGATGACGATGGGCACGGACGGCGCTTTTGGATGGGGTTGACGTCAGGAATCGCCGAGAAGAAAAATCCCTACGTCTTTGTGAAATTTTCCCTGGAATAGAGGTCATCCGAAAAGGGGTACGAGGTGATTTTTGCCTGTCGCAAGGGTTTTATCAGCCTTTCTTTAGCCGAAAAGTAGATACGCTTACTGAACAAACAACGGAGAAAAGCTCGGCCCCTGCCTTCGGCAACTGACGATCAGCGCCTTGCGGCAATTGCTGAAGGCTAGGGCCGAGCTTTTCTCCGTTGTTTATGTGGTAATCGTATCTACTTTACGGCTAAAAAAGGCTGATAAAACACTTGCGACAGGCAAAAATCACCTCGTACCCCTTTCGGATGACCTCTATTCAGGGATATTGGCCAGGCGCAGTTCCTGGATGGCAACGCCTTGGGTCTTGCCGGCGTCGTCACCGAGTAGCCACTGGCCGTAACAGAAATTGACGCGCTGGGCGTTTTGTACGCGGAGACCATCGCCTTTGGCGCCGCGCTCAGGTGGGCAGTTGGGCTTCCAATGCTTGAAAAAAGTCAGGCTTTTAATGGGTATGTGGATGTCCTGCCACTGGGTGCTGAGGGTGATGGCCTGGGTTCCCCAAGGCGTGCCGTCCTCTTCGCTGATGACCAATTCCAGGCGATTGGTCCACGGATAGACAGCGCGGGCGACGAGAATGAGGGTATTGAAGTCGTGGTGTTCTTTCAGGATGGCCCGCGCGCAGATCGGCAGCGTCGCCCCGATGGCGACGCTAGAGCCGGGCGTCGTGAAGCCCGGAGAGCTGAGCAAGACTGCGAAGCTGTCCTGATCGCGGCCGTAGGTGCGGGTGCTGTAGCCGCTGCGGAGAGTGCGCGGCATTTCCGAGGAAAATTCGGCGATGATGGGCTGGATGGGCTCATCAAGGACGAGCATGCTGAGGTAGGGCAGGTCGTAGACGAGTGAACAGTCTTTGATTTCAACGCTGCGAGCCTGGTCGGCGTTGTCGCGATAGAGCCATTTGCCGGCGATAAGACGTAGTTGGTTCACCTTTTCCAGGCTGATTTCTTTGCTGGTGGCGCTGACATGGGGACGGAGCTCGTCAATAAACAGGGTCTGTGTGGTCCAGGTATTGGCGATGGGCAGAATGGCGCAGAAGCTTTCGCCGTCGCTCTGGATGAGTGACAGCTCCACGCGAGTGCTCTCAGGGCTGCCGCGCAAGGTGATGCGGAGGGCATTGGCCCTGGTGGCGGCGTCGGGCATGGCCGCGAGAGCTGCCGGCGTGAAGGGGACGTAGAGGGTGGAGTGACCTGGCTCGGAGGCGTAGGTGCGGGCGTCCATGCGGACGACACCGGCCTTGGTATCTTGGCTGTATTGGACAAGCAGGCCCTGCGCGTCGCTGACGGGTTCCGGGAGTTTAATGGCCTGAGTGAGGTCAAGAAGTGGCAGCGGCTCGTTCATGGCGCGTGAGTCCACAGGTACGGGCAGGCCGCCGGGGAAACTGCTGACGCCATTTTTGCCGCTGACTTCAATGCGGACTTGATAGCGCCCGGCGCCGCCAAGTCCCTTGCCACTGACGCTGGCCAGCCAGTGATTGCGGCGGCTTGGATCGGGCGTCATGGGCATGCGGGTGACGCGGCCGCCGTCGCCCCTGGTGAGTACGAGGCTGAGCTGCTCGTCCCCGGGAGCGAGGGCGCCTTGGACGACAAAAGGCAGGCTGCGTTCGTCCGCAAGGGCTTGGACGGGCAGGGCAATGTGCAAGGCGGTGTCATTTCTTTTTCGTGCCGCCGGCAGCACGAAATCGGCACGGACGCTTGGGGGAAGGCTGGGGGACTGGCTGCTGAGGTCTTGGCGGCAGAGCCGGTAGCGGCCGGGGCTGATCTGGAATGCTGTGTCACCGGCGACGGCGCGGGAGCTGCCGGCAATGACGCTGGGAGCGCGCCGGCTGTCAGCAAGCCGCTGGATGACCAAGGGCCCCTTGAGGTCCGGCAGACTGAGCTGCATGCTGTTGTCGCGAAAGATCAAGCGGACTTTTTCAGTGTGCCGGCCTTCACGGGTCTTGCTGCCGCTGTAGGGATCGCGGAGCATGACGGCGTCGGGATAGACTTCCAGCAGCCAGTCGCCGTCGGTGACTTTGTCCAGGAAGTAGGCGCCACTGCCCTGGTAACGGACGATGGGCGAGGCGCCGACGCCCCAGACGCGGGTGAGTTTGTCGGGCGCGGGCGGCGTGCTGGTGGTGGAGTTGGAGTGGAAAAAGCTGCTGTCACTGACCCATTCGCTGAGATCGGCATCGGGATCAAGACGGGCATTGGCGAAGCGCTGGTTTTCGGGCAGCGATCCATAGTCTTTGCCGCGGGGGATGCTGCGGAATGCCTCGGCGGCGATGGCGAAGCTGAGGGCTTTGCCGGGGGTGTAGACGAGATTGAGGTAGTGGGTTTTCCAGTTGCAATTGCTGTCGGCCAGGGCCATGGCGTCGTACTGGAATTGGGTGGCGATTTGCACGCCGGAATGGCGGAACTCGCGGGCGATGGCCGGATACATGTAGCTGCTATGGACGTCTGCCGCATCGAATTCGTAGATGATCTTGGCTTTTTGGGCCAGGCGTTCGTCCCGCAGGGACGGATAGTCGTCAACGCGGTTGAGGTGATTGCCGCTGAGTATGCGGCCGGCGACGAGACCAGTGGGGTACCAGACATTGGAAACGCCGTCAATGTCGGCATTGGCGCAGGCTTGGATGCGCTTCGCCCAGGTGTTGTAGAAGATGCCCTTGCGAGTGCCGGTTTTGCGGACGGCGCCGGCGAGGGTGTTGATGTAGTCGGTGACCAGTTCGTCGCTGGTGCCGTCAGGGTAGAGTGGTTCGTTGATGAGCTCGAAAACGGCGACGGCTTCGTCGTCGGCGTAGCGTTTGCCGCGGTAGCGGTTGACATGGTTGACGAACTGCTCAAGATAGCGCGCCTGCTTTTCCCATGCGTCTTTTTGCGTGGTCATTTCGCGAATGGTTTTGTACTGGGTGGCGAAGCCCTTGTATTCGGGCTTGGTATGCCACCAGGCGATGGGCGTGAGCACGGTGTAGATGCCGTGCTTGGCGCACTCGTCAATGAGGAAATCAAGGAGGCGCAGGTGTTCGTTGTCAATGAGATTGCCGTCGAGGTCGCTGATTTCGCGGTCCCAGCAATGGAGGCGGATGGCGTCCAAGCCGAGACGGACGAAGTGGGCGACGTCCTGGCGGATGACCTCTTCATGATTCAGCCCGAGGTCATTGATGGCGCTGTAATCAATGCTGAAAGGCGGATAGTAGTTGACGCCGAAGAGCGCGACTTCGCTCTTGTCGTCGTCCCAACGGATGACGCCTTCGCGGCGGTCAACGCTCATGCTGCGCATGGCCGGCGCAGCGCACAGAGAGGCGCTACAGCAGATGACTAGGGACAGGATGAGATGTTTCATAAAAGGGCTCCGGTAGGAAAAGGGCTTTTTTGGGGGAAAAGTAATGAGCGATGCCGTGATGGCTTAGTATAATTGGGGGCCCCGCAATGTCTATGGCCGGGGTGTTCATTGCTATAGTATGGCGGTTGTTGGCCAAATGTTGATGCTCGTTGTTTCCGCAAGTTGCTATGGACGCTATGGACAATATGGACAGTATGGACGGCGGGCGAGCAGGTGCGGCAGTACGCAGCATCCACCGGTCATCTTGTCTCTTCGGCTTGGGCGTCTTTTTTATTGTCGCGGACGGATCAGACGGATCGGTCTGATCGGTCTGATCCGTCCGATCC
>JAAZKQ010000205.1 GCA_012799755.1 Lentisphaerota bacterium
CGCAGCGCCGGCAGCTGCGGCAACGCCGCCCACTGCCGCTGAAGAAGATAGTACGGATGGCAAACCCATCGCAGCTGCCGCCCCGAAAGTATCGTCGTCAACGATAAAACTAAATATCCGTAAGCCAGGCGCGCCGGCGGCGGCCGAGCAGACCGTGCAGGTCGCTCCGCCCGATGCGGAGCGTACTGCTCAGGTATCGCCACCAACTGAAGCAGCCGGAACACCGACTGCACCACCGCCGGTTCCCGGTGCATCCAGCACCCTGAAGATACGTCCAGCCGATGGTTCGGCGCCGGCACCTGCCGCAGCAGCGCCTGATTCATCAGCCAGCGCAACCGTAAAGATCAAAGCGCCGCCGCCAGCAACTGGTGGCGACAAGAAAAAAATCACTCTCAGGAAGGATCTCCCTCCAGTAACGACGCCCGAGCCGGCGCCACCAGTGCCCCCAGCGGCAGCTGCCACAGCAGCGACGGCCGAGCCTGAATCCCCGGCGCCGGAATCCGCCCAGACGGTCGCCGTCCCGGCACCTCCCGCTGAGCAGAAAAAAGGCGGTCTGAAGATTCGCACGAGCGGCGCATCTTCGGCGGCCACGCAAGCTGCCGTGCCGCCACCTGCTGCGGCAGCAGCCGCAGCTGAAAAGAGCGAAGAAGCACCAGCCCCGGTGGAATCCGCATTTCCTGCCGGCGCCGGCGAGGGGGTGTCTGTCCTGGAATTGGTGACGACCTCAGTCGCCGCCATCGCCGTTGTCGTCAGCATTGTCCGTTTTGTTTTGGACATGGTTCAGCAAATTCAGTAAGGACTGCCATTGTCCGCATGCACCACGGGCGCAAGACGACAAGGTCTTGCGCCTATTTTATGATTCGGAGGGAGTTCTCCCGCCAATATGAGCAGCGAGGATGATCTACAATGCGAAAAATTTTGGAACTTTCTGCGTTGGTCGGCAGCGTCTTGTCAGCACAACTTCTAGGCGCCACGGTCACGGACCTACAAGCGACATACCGAGACGGCCAAGTCTTTTTGACTTGGCAGGAAGAGAAGCTGCCGGCAAGCGCCGAGTTAAGTGTTTTCAGTTCGGAACAGCCTATCACTCAGGATAACTTGGCCAAGGCAAAGCTCTTGGCCGCACGCGTCCACAAGGGCAGCGCCCGTGACTGGTGGCAGGATCCGGCCTCATTTGCCAAGAACGCAGAAGCTGCGGCAGCGGTCGGTTATGTCATCGCGCCGCACAGCGCGCCGCTGTCCCCCCTGAGCGGCCTGCATGTCCACACGGTCCCGGCTGCCGAGCTTGGACCGCGCTACTACGCAGTCACTTGGTCAAGCCCTGAAGATCAGGCCTCATTGAGCACAATCATCCCAGGTGTCAACAGCACGACACAGGCCTGCGAGGTCCGCGCTGAGCAAGTCCAGCCCATCTGGCAGAAGGACAGTCCGGCGCCACAGCGGGACTGCGCCCGCGGCAAGGCGCTCATACTGTCCCTGCATGGTCGTGGCGGCGGCATCACCGCGAAGGCAGATGGTAACGTCAGCTCAACTGATTACCTATGGTTCAAGAGTGCCGAGCAGGGTTGGCGGGAAGGACTTACCGGAAAATTTATCCTGCGTATCACTGGATACGCAGTCGTTATCTCGCCGATGGACCGCGAATGGGTCAATCGTCCGGTATTGGAGTCGCCTGATTCCCGCGATCACTGCCCCGCCGTCAATACTTGGTGGTACGGCTATAACGAGAACATCGCTGTGAGCACCCATACTGAGCGCATTGTGGTGCGCGACGTCACCCACCGCTATTTGCTCGCCTTGATCCAATGGGCCCAAAATTGGCTGGGCGCGGACCCACAGCAGACCTACGTCAGCGGCGGCTCCATGGGCGGTTCCGCCGCCGTCACCCTTGCCACGAAATACCCGCAGGTCTTCGCCGCCGCCTATGCCCAAGTACCCGTCTATGCCTACACTTGGGAGGGCTGCAGCACCAGCAAATCGCTCACCGCCGCGCGCCTTGTCTGCAGCTGCGGCCCCCTCAAGGACAGGCCGGCTTTCACCGCTGACGGCAAGGATTTCCTGCAAGCCATGGACAACCGCCTGAACATTGCCGCCGCGCAGGACATGCCGCCCATTTTCGCCACCAATGGCCGCAGAGATGGCTCCATTCCCTGGAACAACAATCCGTCGTTCTATCGAGCCGCCAATGCCGCCCGCCAGGCCTTCGCCGTCTTCTGGAACGATGGTGATCACGCCATGAGCAACCAGGCGCCGGACGACGTCAAAGCATGGTCGCAGCTGATCCGCCAGTATCGGCTTGACCGCAGCTATCCCGCCTTCAGCAATTGCAGCGACGCGCGTCAGTTCGGCAACGGCGATCCCGAAGATGGTGACCTCAGCGGCTGGATCAACCGCGGCTTCAGCTGGGAACTGCTCAAGGACACTCCTGACAGCTACGCCATGGCCATCAAAATCGCTTATCCCGGGCTCAACTACCCTGTTCAGGTTGACGTGACCCTGCGGCGCCGCCAGGCGTTCAAACCCGCCGCTGGTGACAAGCTCCTGCTCAAGCTGGGCGACAAGGCGCCGGTGCCCTACACCATGCCCGCCGACGGGCTTCTGACCATCCCCGCCGTGAACATCACCTCAGCCGACGGTATCACCATCGAACTGAGCCGTTGAGCAACCACAGCACAACGGTCGCAGTATTGCAGCGTTGAATGACAAGCAGCCACCGGCTTGAGACATGGCCGGTCGGGGGAGTTTGGCAGCCTGGCTGGGTGCCTCTGCCGCCCCCAGCCGCCGCAGCGGCCCTGACGGCGGAGGCCGCATGTCGGTAGTTGATTTATGCCCCGGCGACCCAAGTGCGCAACTCAGCGGAAAGCGGCGACACCGCCACGACGGTGGCATTGTCGCCCGAGGGCATGCTCAGTTTCATGCCGGGCTTGCAGCCCATCAGAGTTTCACCTAACGGCGTTTCATAGGAGATCATGTTCTTCTCGGGAATGCTGTCAAAAAGTCCCAGAAGGTGGAAATCCTCCGTCTTGCCATCGTCATAGCGCACAGAGACGGTTGATCCTGGTACGGCCACGCCGTCCACCTCGACGTCGCTGAAATCCGTCACCCGCACACCGTCAAGACTCGTCTCCAATTCCTGACGCCGCGAGGCCAGAAACACCTGCTGTTCCTTGGCGTACTTGAACTCGGAGTTTTCGCGCAGATCGCCATAACTGCGGGCATGTTCAATGGCGGCGATATTCGCCGGCACCAGGACGTTGATGAGGTGCTCAAGCTCTTCCTGACGCCGTTTGTAGCTGCGCACGGAGGTGAGCTTGTCAACCGCCCGCCGCAGCGGCGTCTGGCGGCGCTCTTCAACTTCGTGGATGTGCTCAGGGTAATAGCGAACGATTTTCACCAGCAGGCTCTGGCGCTCGCCGGAATCCAGCAGGGGCAGCCGCTTGATGCAACGGACAAACGCAACCAGAGCGTCACGGTTGCCATTGAGCATGACCTGACGATGGAACTTCTCGTCGTCCAACAGCAGTCGGCGCAAATCACGCTGTGCCCGCAAATAGCTGCCGCGGACATCAATCTGCAGGGTCTTGAAGATCAGGTGAGAGTCAGAGAGATATTTGTCCTTCATCTCCTGGGAGCCGGAGCGCCACAGCCACATAAGCAGATCAGCACTGACGCGTTTGCCCTCCAGAGCTTCGAGTACCTTGGCGGCCAGCAGGCCCTTGTCAGCCCCGGAAGCAAGCAGCTTCTCCGTCTGTGCCCACAAGCGGAAGGGCAGCAACAGCGTATTCGAGGTAAGATAGTCGTTGCCCTTGGCCATTTGCGTGGTCTTGAACCAGAACGGCGCCAGCTTGCCCGGCAGCTTGTCCGTCACTTCAGCCCACAAATCGTTATTTTGCCAGACCACCGCCTCGTCGGCAAGACCAGCCACCGTCGTGCGCAGCCAGTCCCCCAGATCGCCGGACATCTTCTGCAACATCGCCAATGCCTGGGCAAACTGCTCGCTCTGATCCGCCCGGATGGCCGCCTGCTGCAAAATACGCTGCACGCTGTCCAACATCGGCTCGCTGTCAACTTTCAACGAAGAAACATCCTTCAAGCGCTCACACAACTCAAGAATACTCCGGCTGTAATCCCAGCGTTGTGAGTCCGCCGCCGGCGCCGGAGTCCCCGCCCCCTTGAGTGGCGCCGGCTTGGTGCTGCTCTGTGTCGCGTCTTCAACCATCACGACCGCACGGGCGAAAGCCTCCTCAGTCAGTACCGCCGGCACCAGCAGCCGCTTGACGATGTCATCCGGGATGCTGCCGGTCGTCACCAAGCTCACCGGCAAGGCAGCGCGGATGTCCTTGATCGGCGGCAACTTGCCGCCATGCTTGCCCGACAGCACTTCGTGCAGCAGCGACAAATCCTTAATCACAATCACGCTATCAACAAACTGGCTCAGGCTCATACTGCGTCGGCGCTCAAACTGCACTTGCACCTCGTTGGCGAGGTCATCAATAGCCGCAATCGTGCCGACGCCAAAGTTGCTGTCATAGCAATACGCGCCAATTTTGAGCTCACCGATGACCTGCCAGCGCTGATAAACCGCGGCGATGCTCAGCGCGTCGTTGCGAATGCCAATGGCTGCCGTCAGGCCAATGGGATCACGATAATGACTGAAAACCCGCTTCGCCAAAGCCGCATAGCGGTCCCGCATGGCAACACTGTCAAAACCCGCCGCCAGCATGCTGGCCAGCAAGAAGCTGTCTTCGGGTTGCAGCTGCTTGCTGTCTATCTTGTCAATGACCAGTTCCAGCCCGCTTTGCCAGAATGACTTGACGCCCGCCTCCCATTGCGAGCTCTGTTTTGGGGTAGCGCCGCGCAGCAGCTCCGCCAGTACCGTCAAGGCCGCTGCATCGCCATCGGCAGCGGCCAGCATCTGATTTTCCAGTGCCTCATCACATGACGCATAACTCATTTTTGCTGTCATAGCCCTTCGTTCCTCATGATTTTGCTGTTCGTAATTACTCCGCTTCGAGCCTAAGACAGGTTGTCGGCCTCACCACCGGGCCTCCCGGCAGTATACTGACCGCAGCCGCAGGGCCCTGATCATCGGTCGCAGGGTCGCTCTCCGGCATGCCGACCGAAGCGTCTCGTTGTTCATAAACCGCCCCCCGGGCCTTAAGGGAGGCTCTAGGGGCTTGATGATAGTATCTGATAGTTGGATTCAATATGGGAGACGATTTTCTCCGCCTCCGCCACAGTCCACAGCGCCTTGATGGTGCACACGCCGCGGGCATCAATGCTCGCCGGCAATGGCGATGAACCAACGTAGAAGCCATCCATCACCACCGCAACGACATCGCCGCCGCGAATGCCGGCCGCCTGCTGCCAGACGCGGCGACCGACGCGGTCAATATAGAGCCGCAGGCCCGCATGAATACCATCGGGGTCCGGCACCACCTCGCCCCGACAGAAAAAACGCGAATCAATAATGGGAAAACGCCGCACCAAGTACTGGCGTTCTTCCCCTGCCGGCGTCACCGGGTAGAAGAGCAGGCTGTCATAGACCTCGCCTGCCGAAACCAACTCGTGCAGACTAAGCACAAAAACCAGCTCATCCCGTTTGCTCTCGCAGGCAGTCATGACCAGCAGCAGTAGCGACAGCACTGCCAGACAACAGCGCGATGACCATGACCACACACAACGAACGCCCCCACTAGTGCCTGCCTCACGCATTATTGTCCTCCGTATTTCCGATAAAAGGTCGCCAAGCTGATGCCTAGCTTTTTGGCGGCGGCGTCCTTGTCGCCTTGGCATTCATCAAGCACTGCCTGCACGTATTGGCGCTCGCAGGCACGCAAATAGGCCTTCAACGTCATACCCGCCGAGCGTGGCGGGAAGGAGGGTATGCCACTCGGCTCCTTGTCTTCCTGAGGCCGACTCGCAGTGGCACGACGAATCTCATCCGGCAGCTCCCGCAGGGAAATAGGCTGGTTCTCGCCGGCAACCAGCGTGTAGGCGCGCCGCAGGGCATTTTGCAGCTCGCGCACATTGCCGGGCCATGAGTATTTGCTCAGCGCATCAACAGCATCGTCTGTCAGCGACGCCGGCGCCCTGCCATCCTTCTGCGACCATTCACCCAAAAAATGCTGCGCCAGAAGCAGCACATCTGAGCGCCGCTCGGCTAGACGGGGCAAGGTTATGGGAAAGACACTCAAACGATAAAAGAGGTCCTCGCGAAAAAGCCCCGAACGCAGGCGCTCCTCAAGGTCTTCGTTGGTCGCCGCGATAACCCGGACATCAACAGGAATCATGCTCACGCCGCCGACCGGACGGATCTCGCGCTCCTGCAAGGCGCGCAACAAGGTCAGCTGCATCTGCACCGGAATTGAGCCGATTTCGTCCAGAAATAGCGTCCCCCCCTGCGCCGCCACAAAAAGGCCATCCTTATTGCGCACCGCGCCCGTGAAAGCGCCCTTGATGTGACCGAAGAGCTCCGATTCCAGCAGTTGTTCCGGCAGTGCCGCGCAATTGACGGCCACGAAGGGCTTGTCCGAACGCGCGCTGGAGTTGTGTATCGCCTGGGCAACCAGTTCCTTGCCGGTGCCGCTGTCGCCGCGGAGTAACACCGTTACCGTCGTGGCCGACACTTTTTCAATCTGGATATAAAGCTCCTGCATCCGCTCATGCTCACCGATGAGCACCCCGAAATGGTGCTCGGGCGCAGGTATGGCCTGAACTGCGCTATCCGTTCCTGAGACTATCTCAGGAGACTCCGCAACATTTGTCTCGGATGATAGCGCCGACGCCTCGCAAAGGATGCGCTCCAGTACACGCAAAGCATCCGTAGCTTTGAGCGGCTTGGGCAACCAAGCGAAGGCCCCCCGTTCCACCGCTCCCCGCGCCAGGTCTATCTCGGTATAGTGAGCAGTCATCACCACCGGCACCCGGGGCTGACGTCCAAGGGCCAATTGCAGCAAGTCATGCTTCACCCGGGTGGATTCCCACAACCTGGCATCGCAGAAAAAAGCGTCCCAGCCCTCAGCTTCCAACAAATTGCACAGCTCGGCGGCGTCGCCGCTGGCTTTCACGCGGTGATTCAAGCTGCGAAAAAGCCCTCGCAAAACCTCCTGAAGGTTCTCGTCTTCCTCAGCTATGAGAATCTTTGCTTTCACTGGCATCGCAAGGAGCTCGCAGTCAGGAGATCGTCATCCCCGGGGTATCTCATGTCGTAATCCACTGTTCGCCGTCTCAAGGTTGCAGACGCAAAGCTGTTAATGTAGCAGTTTTTTACCCGCGCCGCAATCCCAATCATGTCATTTCAGGACAATTCCTCGCAATCGGTCAGTGATTGATAATTGGCCGTTCCCGCCGCCTTTTGCTTTCAGCGCCAAAGGCCCCCACCTGCCACGGGACACGAGGTGCGCTCGGCGGCGGGGCGGCGCAACAAAGCGGTCGGGGACAACGGCTGCCCATGTGTGGTCAATGACCGTATCGTTATGCCCTTGTTTGGTAAAATAGATGGCAAAAGCTGAGGAGTTGGGGCTTATCTGAACTCACAGGAAACTGCGCGAAAATCCTTATGAGAACTGCGCTGAAATCATGGCAAAGCACAAAATGCTGTTACTCAGCGATTTTTTGCGTGAAAAATGCCGGTTTTTCGGCTATGTTTCGTGCCGTTCCTTGAAATCAACAGCCCACCCACCCTAGGGGGCCCCCATCCAATGGTACGGGCGCGCCCGCGCGCG
>JAAZKQ010000206.1 GCA_012799755.1 Lentisphaerota bacterium
ACCGCTGCCTCCAACAAACCGATTTCGCCGACGGCAGCAGCATTGTCGTCAACATCGCTGACGAACCACGCGACGTCGTGCTCAAGGGCCGCCGGTATCGCCTCTGCCCCAATGGCTTCGCCGTTGACGGCCCCAAGCTCCGGCAGCAGCTCGTCCTCGGTGACGACGGCCTGATCCACGCCGAAGTCCACGCGCCCAATTTCTTTTACCAGGCCGTGATGAAGGACACCCTGCCGCGCATGGACGGCACGAGCAGCCTCCTGGCCATGACCATTGTCAACCAGGAAGCCAAAAACCACCTCAAAATCGCCATTGTCCAGGGCAACAGCCTGCCCATTCCAACCGACTTCCTCAAGCAGCTCGGTCGCGGCAAGCTCCTGGTCTATCGTCTGGACGAAGATGGCAAGCGTAGCGAACGCATCAGCGGCGTCATCGGCCCCGAGGGCTTGCAGCTGCCCGGCGTCGGCAATTACGAAGTCTTCAGTGGCGACCTGGCCAAGCAGCCCGACTTCCAGCTCTTTCTCGGCGCTCTCGACGACTCTGGCTTTGCGGCAGTACCGCATGTTTTTGCGGCAGTGCCGCATGTTTTCACTCTGCCCGCGATTGTCGCCAATCACTCCCGCGCCGCCCAGCGCGCCGATGTCAAGCTTTACCTCAATGAAATCAGCGACGAACGGCTCCTGCAAAGCCTCCCCACCGGTCGCATCGCCGCCGGCAAAACCGCCACGGTCACTTTCAAGCTCAATCCCGCCGAATTTTGCGGTAACTACACCTTCATCGCCGTCGTCACGCCCCGCAAGGGCAACGACCTCGCCCCCGCAGACAACACATCGTCAAGCACCTGTCTTATTGAGTCGCTGCCGCTGAGCTCATGGCCCCTGCGCGCTTCCTTCGCCCTGCGCACAGGCGACGAAGACGCAAGATGGCTGCCCTTGTCCTTCCCGGTGGACTTCTCCAGCCAGCTGCCCGCCGGCGGTGGCCTCAAACCCAACGACGTCCGTGTTTACCAGCGCATCACCAGCCCACACCACGCCGGATATAGCGAGCAACAGCTACCTCTTGCGCAGTTCACGCCCGCTGCGGACGACGCTCGCCGCGGTCAGATCACCCTCGCTTTCAACGCAGCAGCCCACAGCGATGTCATCTTCACGGTCGTCGCCAAGCCGGGCCTGAGCATGCATCCCAGCGACCGGCCGCAGTTGCAGCTTGGTAAAGGACTCGGCGACGCGACGGTCTGCACCGAAACCTACCAGCTTGCCTTCCAGGACGGCGTGCTCATGGACCTGGCGCCCGGACGCGCCTTCCCCGGGCAAGCGCCCTTCCTCCGTCACTTCGTCGTCTCCTCTGCCGAGACCGGCTGGAGCAACGAAGACCAGGGCGTCATCAAGCGCTTTGAGGTGCTGGAAAATGGTCCCGCCAAGAGCTCTCTGGTAGTTGTCAAGACCCTGAAGAACGGCACCACCTACACCAAGACCTACACCTTCCTGCCCGACCGCTTTGAAGTCGCCATTGACCTCGACGGCCCCGCCGGCAGCACCTATAACCGCGGCTTCTATCGTCTCACCGCTGATTATCTCGACAACGGCGGCACCAAGGGCCGCATGGACAACAGCGTCGGCGAAACCGGCGGCATCAGCGGGCGCAATCCCAATCCGCAATGGTTCGCCCTGCGCGGCGACGGCTGGGCGCACAGCTGCGTGGCGCTCTCCACCTTCGGCAATATCACCTACTGGGATGGCGACCCGCCAAACCTCGGCCAGCTGGGCTTCAACTCCAAATCGCGCAGCGGCAACCGCATGGTCTATTTCATCCATGGCCAGCAGGACGACTTCAGCTTCGCCGAAAACGACGCCCTCCGCGCCAAGGAAACGCTGAGCGTCACACCCCTCGCCGACTAGAGCTTGTCCGAAAAGCATAAGTGGGTTTTGCGAGGGGGAGGAAAG
>JAAZKQ010000026.1 GCA_012799755.1 Lentisphaerota bacterium
AGACAGCAGCAATCTGCGTTAATCTGCTCCTATCGGCGAAAACACCCGGCGGCGTGACTTGACGCGCGGCGGCAAGGCAGGCCGCCATAATCTGCGCTAATCTGCGACATCTGCGGATAAAAACACCCCGCCTTCGCGCCGCCGCGCTTTCGCGTGAGACAGCAGCAATCTGCGGGAATCTGCTCCTATCGGCGAAAACACCCGGCGGCGTGACTTGACGCGCAGCGGCAAGGCAGGCCGCCATAATCTGCGCTAATCTGCGACATCTGCGGATAAAAAAGAACCCTTCGCGTCTTCGTGTGAGAAAAAAATCTGCGGCATCTGCGGATAAAAAAAGAACGGACACAATGGTCCGTTTCAGTGGGGTTTGCGCTGGGGCGAGGTCTGCCGGCATCTGCGGCTTGGCGCCGTGCTTCAGAAGCACTCTCAAGCCAGCTTAGGCAAAGCAATCATGCCGCCGGCGCCGGAGGCCTGCTTTTTCATCTCGTAAGCGATAGCCCAGCCCACGATTTCAACGTAGGCAATGGAGACGCTTGATGAAAAAAGCGGCCCCAGCCAGCTCTTCATCTTTGACAGTGCGTTGGCTGCGGCCTTAGTTGGCCCTGCGATTTTTTGTTTGATTATTGATGCGGCTGTCATCGCTGCGGTAGTCTGATCCATTTCAATACCGAAGACCCTGGCAAGACTCAGGCACATGAAGGTTATCGTCAGCGTGTCAATCGCCGTACCAAGCTTCGGCACGCGCACGGCGTTGCTGGTGCCGCAAGCGATGGCAAAGCTGTGAATGATGGCGTGGCATTTGACCTTTTCGTCTTTGGTCAGCATAAGCTTTTCCTTTTCTTTGCAGGTGGAGCGGCAAGAGCACCATGCCCTTGCTCTGGTGCATATAAGGCCTGACCAAGGTCTTTTTCCACCGGCAGCGGCTTTGATTGCGGAAAAATCACGCGCAAGGGCAGGGGCGACGCTTCAAGGGCATCTGATCAACGATGAAATCAAAGACCTCGCGGACGCCGAAGCCATATTCCGCAGAATAGCAGATTGGCCGGCGGATGCTGACTCCCGTGGCCTCTCGCACACGGCTCTGGATGGACAAAGCCTGTGCTTGCAGGAATTCTTCCAGGCGGGCATCCGGGCGGTTCAGGTCATGGCACCAGTGGCGGCCCTTCATGGCCACATCGGCCTGGTTGATGACCACCAGAATGCGCTCCCGCTGGATATGCGGAACAATGATGTCCCTGAGGAGGTGGATGGTCGTGCCCAGGTCACGATTGGCTCCTTCAACGATGACCAGCGCCAGGTCAATGAAGCCATAGTGCTGATTGTCAAGACAGTAGGTTTTGTTCAGCAGCGCAATGAGTTTCTGTTGGTGGGCCCGGTCCCGGGCGACGCCATCGCCAAGTCCGGGAGTATCCCAAAATCGGCACAGATCATTCAGCTTATAGGCGTCAAGTTCCTTCGTTTCGGGGTCCACGCCGGCGCCGACTTTGGCGATCTGCCGTTGGAACAGGGCATTGAGCGTGGTTGATTTGCCCGCGCCGGTGGCGCCGGTCACCATCACGTCCAGGGGACGGAAGCGGGCGATGCTCAACTTGCGTGCCAGATCCTGCGTCCGGTAGCTGGAAAAGTCATAGCGCATACTTGTACCTCCCCTTGCCATCAGCCGAAGAAACTGCCAAAGAAGCCAACAAGCGCTCCGGCGACGGTGCCGACCGCCGTCCCAACCGGTCCGAAAACGCTGCCGACTGCCGCGCCAAGGGCGGCGGCCTTCAGGCTGGTGCCGATGGCGTCTTCCAGGCTGTGCCTGATCTTTTCGCCGTAGTCCTTGCTGTCGTTGTCCTGCCACATCTCGGCGTCCTGATTGGCATTCATTGCCGCCACCAGCCGCTTTTCGGCAGGAATGTGCATCAGGATGAAGTACAGCAGTTTGGCCAGGTTGTAGGGACGTCCCTGTTCCTGCCCCTCCTCCTTGTAGCCCGCGCAGTAGTAGATGGGATCAATATCCACGCCGGTTCCTTCGTAGACCCGGCGGCGCACGGACATGCACTTCTCCTCCAGGTATGTCACCAGAGCCGCTTCGGGACAATTGTTCTTGTAGTCCCAGTTACGTCCCTTCATGGCCACGTCCGCCTGGTTGATGGCTACCAGGATACGCTGTTCCTTGTTATCGCCCAGGTTGGGAATGATGACCTTGTTGATCAGCTCGAAGGACGTGCCGAGGTCACGGGTGCTGCCGTCCAGAATGACCAGCACCAGGTCAATCAGCAGCTTGCCGTTTTCATCGCGTTCCAGAAGTTTGTCAATGATATTCTTGGAATGGCGGAGATCGGCATTTTTGCCGTCGCCCAGGCCGGGGCTGTCCCAAAGCACCATGTTGCCGATTTCGTACTTGGTGATGTCCATGGTTTCCGGGTCAACGCCGACGCCGACCTTGGCGACCTCCGTCACCGTCGCCGCGCCCATGTTGAAAAGCGCGTTGATGGTGGAGCTCTTGCCGCAGCCGGTGGCGCCGGTGATCATGATATTGAGTTTCTGCCCGCGGAGTTCCTGCCACTTCTGCAACAGGATGGCACGCTTGCCACACAAATCCGGCGCGCTGCAGATCAGGTCTTCAACTTTGCTGTCGAGATCGCGGGGGATAAAGCGGCTGATCATGTCATTGTCCTTTGCGTTGTTGCTATTGAGTTTGCTGCCGTTCAGAAAAGAGAAATGCTTCATCATGGTTGTGCTCCTGTGTTGATGCGTGGTGGTGAAGGCTCGCTATCATCTTGTTACCGGATATAAGGGCGAAGCTTTGTGGTTTTCCGGCCCTCCCCGGCATTTTTTTCTTATTCCGGTGTTGTAACGCTGTGTTACGTTGTCCGCAATTCTCTTGTTCTACCAGATATAAGTGATCGGCAGTCCCTTTTTCCGGCGGTTGGGCAATCGTTTAGCCGGATTTGGTTGTTTTTGATGTATTCAGCCGCTTTGACGACTCTGTCCGCGTCTTCGTCGGCAATGTGCAGGCTTTCCCTCTGGCAGCCTCAGCGGAGCTTGGTGAATTCCCGGTTCGTAGAGCCGGCGTGTGGTTTCACGGCCGGATGGACTTCGCACTGGCATCAACGGGTGGCCGATTGACGCTCAATCCGGGAAAAGCCCGGCGGCGTGAATGGCCGCGCAGCGGCAAGCCAGGCCGCCCTAATCTGCGCGAATCTGCGGCATCTGCGGATAGAAAAGACCCCTTCGCGTCTTCGCGTGAGGCAAAAAGACACGCCTCATTGCCGCACGCAAGCGTGCGGCCACGGAACGATGGGAAAAGCCCGGCGGCGTGAATTGCCGCTTGCCGCGCAGCGGCAAAACATGCCGCCCTAATCTGCGGCATCTGCGGATAGAAAAGAATCAGGCAGATCAGGCGGATCATCGGACGGATCGGACGGATCGGACG
>JAAZKQ010000207.1 GCA_012799755.1 Lentisphaerota bacterium
CACATAGCAAACACGAAAGAAGATTTCCACTGTAAGGCAACAAAAAACAGCCGATGCTCAATCGGTGATCAGCTACCGCCGGCATCCAGTTTTCCCTTTTGCTGCTCTTGCAGAACGACGATAACCGGCTAAAGTATTACGTGTTTTCCTTTATCGCCAGCATAGCTCAGTGGTAGAGCAGCTCATTCGTAATGAGCAGGTCCTCGGTTCAAGTCCGAGTGCTGGCTCCAGTTTGACGCCCTGCGGTAACGCATGTTACGGCAGGGCGTTTTCTTTTGCCGATATGGGCTTGGGTTGTGTTCGCCATCCTCCCGGATCGGGTTCACCTGCTGGCGGCGCTTCAGACGGAAGTCCTCGCCGGCATTTGCGCTGTCGGAATCTTCAATTACAATATTGAGGTGAGCCGCCTTTAAGGAGTACCTCCGCGGGCACCGCTCCAGGCAACCAGCCTGGGGCAAAGAGCCTTGCTGACTGTGACCAATTGGCGGCTCTTTTTTTGTTTATGTAAAGCCCTTGGCCGGAAGAGATTTTATTGAAATAGTATCGGGCGGCTCAGTTCGCAACAAAAAGCACACCGCCCTGAATCTGCGTTAGCCTGCCCAACCTGCGGATAAAAAGCCTTCGCGCCTTCGCGTGAGAAAAAGCTATCACCCTTTACTGGATTTTTCGTCGCCAAGCGTTTTTATCTGCTTCATCATTCGGTCAAAATCACTTTCAAACAAGCGGTCTTGGCCAATGCGATATTTTTCATATTCGCTTTCGGCATGAGTTTTGGCCAACTCAGCCGATACCCTCCCGGCGTCCTGCAAAATCTCACGGTCCCATAACTTCAAGAAACCAGCCAGGCGTTTTTCCCAATCCTCCATGGTCATGGGTATTTTGCGCATGGCCTGAAGCTCTGCCATGTCGAGATAAGCCGACACAATACGCTGCATCTGCGCCAACTCATATTCGGAAAGATAGTTCTTTGCAATAACGACATCATAGCGGTGAATTTTCCCTTGCGGGGCGCCTTCCCAGTGGGTTAACCCCATGTTGTCCTTGCGATGATCCGCGCGGTCCACAATGAGTTCCGCCGCCGTCTGACCATGGATGGCGTAGTGCATCTTGTTCTGCACTGCGGCGAAAAACCGCTTGGTGGCGGCGGCACTGGGGTCGTAATCAATGGCGGTCGCGTAGATGTCGGTGATCTTCTGGTAGAATTTGCGCTCGGAAAGCCGTATCTCCCGGATCTTTTCCAGTTGGCGCTCAAAAAACTCATCCGTGAGGTTCCCGCCTTGCTTCAGGCGCTCCACATCCATGGTCCAGCCCTGAATGGTGTAGTCCTTGACGATCTGGTTGGCCCATTTGCGAAACTGCACCGCCCGTTCGTTCTCAATCTTGAAGCCGACAGCGATAATCGCCTGCAAGTTGTAGTGTTCAACAGCTCGTTGAACTTCCCGCTTTCCCTCAGTTTGAACTATTAAGTATTGCTTAACAGTTGCCTCCCGAGTCAGCTCATTATCCGCAAAAATGCGTTTCAGGTGCTGATTGATCGCCGGCACCGACACATCGTACAGCGTCGCCATCATCTTTTGGGTCAACCAGATATTCTCGTCTTCATAACGCATCTCTACACTGGTAGTGGTTTTGCCGCCAGTGGCGACAAAGACCAAGTATTCCGCCGCTGAGGAACGAATGCCGACCGGTGTTGTTTTTCCAGATTTCCGCAGGTCTGTGTTTTTGTCCTTGCTCATAAAAACCTCCCCGTTCCATGTATCTGCCGCAAAGCTACAACCGCAAGACAAGCCTCCCGCCCCCCAAAAAAAAGAAACCTGCGGCAATCTGCCCAATCTGCGGATAAAAAACCTTCGCGCCTTCGCGTGAGAGAAAGCCCCCCCCCAAAAAAAAGAAATCTGCGGCAATCTGCGCAATCTGCGGATAAAAAAGCTCAGGCCTGATAATCCTTTGCGGAAGGCTCGGGGACGGCGGCGACAAGTTTTTGCACCAGGTCGTCGGGCGTGATCCCCTCGGAGTCCGCCGTAAAGTTGGTGAAAATACGGTGCCGCAACACAGGCAGGGCCAAGCTCTTGACGTCACCGCAGCTGACATTGACGCGTCCCTGCAAGATCGCCCGGGCCTTGGCGCCGAGGATGAGACACTGCGCGGCACGGGGACCGGCGCCGCAATGGACGTGTTCGCGGATGAAATCCGGCGCCTCGGCGTCCTTCGGCCTGGTCATGCGCACTAATCGCGTAGCGTATTTGACCACGTGGGTGCTCACCGGCAGACCGCGGACGATGTTCTGCAAGCGCACCAAGTCCTCGGCGGCAAGAACCTGCTGGAGCTGCACTTTCCGGCTACTGGTCGTCGCCATGACAATCGCCTCTTCCTCATCCGCATCCGGGTAATCCACCAGGATATTGAACATAAAGCGGTCCAGCTGCGCTTCCGGCAGCGGATAGGTGCCTTCCTGTTCCAGCGGATTCTGGGTGGCGAGGACGAAAAAGGGTGGCGGCAGCTTGAACTGCTGATTGGAAGCCGTGACCTGCTTTTCCTGCATGGCTTCCAGCAGCGCCGCCTGGGTCTTTGGCGGCGTACGGTTGATTTCGTCCGCCAGCAGCATGTTGGTAAAGATCGGTCCCTTGATGAAGCGGAAACTCTTACGGCCGCTGTCCTCTTCGATATCAAGCACGTCGGTGCCGATAATGTCCGACGGCATGAGGTCCGGCGTAAACTGCACACGCTTGAACTGCAAGTTGAGCACCTGCGCCAGCGTGCTCACCATGAGCGTCTTGGCCAAGCCAGGCAGACCGATCATCAGGCAGTGCCCGCCGGCGGCAATCGCAATCAGCAATTCCTCGGCGACCTGCTTCTGGCCAATGATCACCCGACCGAATTCCGCCAATATCTGCCGCGTGGCCTGGCCCAGCTCCTTGATGCCCTCGGCGCTCATTTCAGCAGAAACTGCCGCCTTGAGCGACGAGCTTGACGCGCGTGGTGGCGCTGCCGGAGCCGGAGCCGGTTGCGCAGTTGCGGCCTGCTCAACGGGCGGCGGCGCTACGGCCTGCGCGGCGCCGGGCTCGAAGCGGGTATTGATGGTGCCGAAACGCACCATGCAATCGCTGCGCAGGGCCGCACGTGACACCTGCTCGTCCTCAACGTAAACGCCATTCTGGCTGTTGAGGTCCTCCACATGCCACACGCCATTGATCTTGCTGAAGGCAGCGTGCTGCCGCGAGATGCTCCCTTGATTCAGGCTCACCTGGCATTCTTCGCCACGACCGACCAGCACGCGGCCGTCCTCGAATTCGTACTGACTACCGGCATCGGGGCCTTCCAAAATATGCAGCATCGCCATGCGTGTTTCCTTCTCCATTAGGTCTTGTCAACACCGGCCGCGGGCAGTATCCACTTGCAGACCGACCGGCACGGCGCTGACACGCGCTCAATATATCTTCACCGCCCGCAACAGGAGCTTGAAGTCCCGCCCGCCGCTGTCCTTCAGCGCCAGGCGCAGCAGCGACTCGCCGGGCGGCAATAGCGGCAGAGCCGTCGGCAGCTCGCCGGCGGCCATCTCCTGGCCACGGGCGTCCAGCAGCTGCCAACGCTGCCCATCGCGGCAACGCAGACGTTGACCAGCCGCGAGACGCGCCGGAAAGACGTAGTCCTGCCCAGCCAGCGTCAACACCGGCGTATCCAGGTAATAGGCCGCCGACACGGCCTTGACGTCGTCCACTATGCAGACCGCCGTCTGCCCGCCGACGAGCGAATTGTAGTAGTACAGGATGTACTCGACGGCGCTCGGGTCGAGCTTGACATCGTCCAGCGGGAAGCTGCACAGCCGCCAGCCGGTGAAATCAACGCGCGTTACCATATCATGCCAAGCGCCTTTCACATCCCGCAGCTGCACCTTGAAAGTGTAGTTGCCGCCGTCGCCATGGAGCCAGAAGGACAGCGCAGTAGCGCCACTGAAGTCCAAGGGTTTTGCAAAACGCCGACCGACCGCCGCCCAGCCGACATTGTCCTGGCGCGTGCTGGTCGCCGTAAAGCAGAGCGCGCCATCTTCGGAATAGGGGCTCGCCGCTGCCGTCGTCGTGAAGGTCACTCCCGGCTTGGCCGTGCCCTGATTTTCCGCATCAAAGGCGAATTTGGCGTAGTTGTTGCGCTCTGACACTCGATATTCGTCCAATGCCGAACAGGCATCCACCAGCAGTGCGTCGGGCGCGTCATGGGCGTCACGGGCGGCACCGACCGACTGCGCTTCGATCTCAATCTCCAATCGCGGGCGCGTTGCGCCGGGGCGGCTGCTGATCGTCCAGCTGTTGTCACCGGCGGCGAAGTCCTTTGCGGTGATGATGCGCGTCATCTCGTATTCCCGATCCAGCGCGTTCCAGTCGGGTTTTTCGGCCATTTCCCCAAAGGGCTCGCCCAGTGGATAGACCGTCAATTCGGCGCGGGTGTCCAGACCATCCAAGCCCTTGGCCGCGAGCGTGATGGCGTTGCCACCAGTCACGAATGCAGGCAGTTCCGCTGGCTTGATGCGTTCCTGGAAATCGCCGCGTTCATTGTAGTAGGTTATGCCATCGGCTCCCTCAATTTCCACGTATTCGCCCGCTGCCAGCGTCCAAGGCAATGTCAGCTGCTGACCGTTGACCGCCAGCGACAGCTCGCTCAGGACATTCTTCCGCACCGGCAGACTGAAGATGGGGCTGATCACCACATTGACCTCGCCGCCGGCCGGCACCTCATTGATAAAGACGTTGATTTCGGACAAGGCGCTGGGGCGGATGGGATTGCGGTACACGGCATGGCTGCCGCCGGTGGCGCGGTAAGGCCACTCGTAATCCGTCAACCGCGCGGAATCACGCTCGCGCAGCAGCAGCTCGACGTAGCGCCAACCAGTGAAATCCAGATCAACGTAATGGTCCGAGATGGCCCCATGATAGACCGACGGCGTGCGCAGTTGCACATTGAGCAGCGCGCCGGAACCATCGCCCTTCACCCAGAGTCCCACGCCCATACCGACGCCCATGCTGTGATAGGGATGGCCATAACTGCGGCCAAGCATGGCCCAGGCGCCACGGGAACTTCCCCGCTCACTCGTCGCCCGCAGGCGCAGATTGCGCTCAGCGCCGCGCGTGTCCTCGGTGACGGGCTCAAGCGCCAGCTTCACACCCGACGCGCAATTCTGCCTATTGCTGTCGTCATCGCTGAAGTCAATCAGCACGGCGGCTTGCTTGTCATCCATTGGCGCCAGACTGTACAAGGCCTCAATGCGGGCGCGCAGCGGCTGGGCGGCGTGGGGATTGCTTGCCGTCCAGGCCACGCCCTGCGGAGTCAGGCCCATGAGACGGCGCTTGGTCATTGCCACAGGCGTAAAACGCCACTGGCCGGCCGCATCCTGGTGCAGGCGGAAGTCCTGCCCCGGCTCAGCGACGCGCGCCAGCGTCGCGGCGTCAAAATAGCGCGCCAAACGCAGCCGTTCATACCAGCCCAGGATGGTAAACATGTCCTCCTGGCGACCGTTTGGCGGACGCTTGGACACATTGACGCTTTGGATGGCCATCGGGCCGTCCATGGCGAGATTCTTGGCCCCGAAGTATTCCATTTCATCCACAAAGTGCCCACGCGCCATGCTCCACGGTCCCCGCGGCGACCACCAGCCCAGCTGGGGCTCAAGCAGGTCGGTCTGGCGATAGCGCGAGGCGATGTGGATATGGTTGTCGTGGAACTGCTTCATGGCCCAGACGGGATTGTCCCAGGCGCCGAGCCGTGAATGGAACCACCAGTTGTTATGGCCGTGGCAACTCGCCTCGCTCACGCCGCCTGGCTGCAAGCGCTGAAAGATCTTCCAGCGCATAGTATCAATGCCGTAGCGGCTGCGCATGCCTTCCGAGCCGTCGAAGTACAGCATATCCAGGCCGCAAGTGTTATAGACCTTGGCAATGGCGTCGGCCAGTTCATCAGCCAAAGTGCTGTCGGGCTCGGGATAGAAGGCGATGTAGCGCTGCTGGAGGTAATCGGCGGTCGCGCCGGCCTCATGGGCGGCGACGGTGGTGCCGAAGACGCCCCGCTCGCACTCCTTGAACGCGTAGGGCTCTTCATGGGATATGGCCGAGTAACGGATGATTTCATCGCCGATGCGTATTGCATTGCCATTGCTGGAATAGGTCCAGACCAGCTCATGGCCGGACACGGGCTTCTCGTTCACATAGAGTATGCGGTCTTCAGCGCCGAAGGGCCGTGCCAGAGTGTAGCGCGCGCTGGCAATCAGGTCCGGCGACGGTCGCGGCGTCACCCAGGAATCCCGGGGATCAATGCAGGCTGTGAGGGTATGGATGCCCGCCCGCAAACCCGCCGCGTGAATCTTTGCCACCACCTCTTTCATTTCCTCCAGCCCGCCCGGAAAGTAGCGGCGATTGATCTCGTAATGACCGAGCGTGCGCCACCAGCCATGGAGATGGATGAACATAAAGCCGCCGCGGCGCGCCAGATCAATCCAGTCGTCCGTCTGCGCCGCCGCCAGATCAGCAAAGAGATAGGAACCGCGCGTGGCCGGCGAATCCGCCGCAAAGGGCCCGCCATGGGCGGAATGCGGCACGGCTTCACGCACAGCCATGCCCTGCAACAAGGGGCGCAGACGCTCACGCGGCGCCGCCAGCAACGCGATGCTGTGACCACTGAGGCCGTGCTTGGCTGATGTCCACGCTTGCAGTTGCGGCGGCTTTTGGGAGAAACGCACATCGGTGCCCAAAGACAGACTGCGCAGGCAAAGCCCCACGTCGTCATCAGAAACCAGTCCGGCCATCCACCCGACATAGCTGTCCATCACCGTTGACAGCCGGCAGAAATGAACGCTCTGGACATCAGGCACGGTCACTTCGTCCACCGTCAATACCACATAATCGGCTTCGACCCGGGGCTTCAGACAGACCCGGCCCCCCTGGCGATTAAAGCTGATAATCAGGCGGCCTGCGTCGTCCACCGCAGCTCGGCGACCGAAGAAGGTTTTGCCGCCCTCCAAGGTCACGCAGCCCAGAGGCCCCGGCCCGCTGAGCAGCTCCTGCTCGGCACTGTCAGCCGTGGCCTTGAGGCGACAGGAATGCAGCTGGGCGTCTTCGCCGACCACGAAGACGGCGCTGCTGGTTTCCCAGCGGGCAATTTCCGGCACGGCGGGTTGTTCCACCACAATCTCGTAGCCGCTCTGCGCGTGGGAGGTCCAGTCCGCCAAGTCGGCCATTTCGTCAGCACTCAGGGCGCGTTTGTAGATGCGCAGATCATCAAGCAACCCTTGGTGGGTCTTGTCGCCATACCAGCGTCCCAGCAGGATATCGCCGTCAGTGCCCACGGGGTAGTCCCATTTGGCGCTGCCGACGAGCTTGCCATTGAGATAGGTGCGAATATCCGGGCGGCTGAAGCTCACGCCGATGTGCACCCAACGATTCATGGGCAAACCGCTCACGATCGGCGCCCCGGTCTCCCGCCACTGCTCGCCGGGAACGCCCGCACGGTGGCCTGGACGCCCCATGCGAAAACTGCATGAATCGTCAGACACAAAGATCATGAAGCCGCCGGGATTCCAGCCCGCGCTCAGAATGTTCGGATAACGTCCACTGCCCTCCCAGTACACCCACAGCGAAATGCTCAGCTCGTCCGAGCCATTCAGCTCAGGCAGCGCCGGCAGCGAGATAAAGGAATTCTCGCCGTTGCAACGGAGGGCCTTGCCGAAGCCACCGCTGACCCACGAGGCGCCATGCAACATCGCATCGTTGCCGTGCGGGCTCTTGTCGGCACTAAAAACGCCGTAGCCCTCGTCGAATGGCCAGTGGCCCAAGAGCGCCGGGTCATTGTCAAGCGTCCGTGCCTGTTCCTGCGCCCATCCCTGCCCCTGCGTCAACAGCACGCAACCCAGCATTGCCATCACTAGACTCGTCCATCTCATGCCATACCTCGCTTTTCTATAATAATTGCTCGGAAATGCCACTGTCGGCGAAACACACTCCATACCATAGCAAAAAACCGGCAAATTGCGCCCAACAGATCGGAGACAACAGATGTTTTTGTCATCGGTCACCCATTGATAATTGGCCGTTTTCTATTGTCTTGCAATGGAGCCCATCTTTCGTGACTGCTATGTGGCACACCTTCATCCTGCTGTTTCGGGTGGGGGCTTCCCTGGGG
>JAAZKQ010000027.1 GCA_012799755.1 Lentisphaerota bacterium
CTGGAAACGATTGAGATCAAGCCTTATGCTGACGCCGTGTATGACAAGTTGGCTAACGCAGCTTCAGAAGGCAATACCACCGGCGAATTGCTTCTGTATGACAGCAACCGGCCGCGCGTGAAAAAAGTCACGCTTTCATATGACAACTTGTCCCTGATGGTGCAGTTCAATAAGAGAATCTATGGCAACGACCAAGGCATTTTGGGCAATTATCTGGAAGTGCCGATGTTTATCCCAAAAATCCAGGACAGGGACAACATCTCCGACGACAATGTCAGCGTCTTCGCAATTTATGACAATGACACCGAAGAGACGCTGGAGATCAGCACCCTCACCAGGGATATCGTGTACCAGCTGGGAGCGAACTATTTTGAAGTGAGAATGTACCGCAATGAAGAGAATATCCGCAAGTTGAATGTCGTGGGTGGCTTTGGCGGGAAAAAACCAGTCGCGATCAGGATTGTGCTTGCCGGTATCTATGACTTTGACGGTCGCGAGTTGGTTGACACTGAGTTTACCGTGCCATTGCACCCGATTTTCACGCCCGGCTATTCGTCCCTGCCCCCGCCGATGTTCTCAAACGCCAAGGGCGCCTATACGCAGATTACCCTCAGTGAAGCGCAGCAAGAACTCTTGGTGGTGGCGCCATCAACAGAGAACCCTAAGGGTGTAAAAATGGCTAACACTCTTTCGGCCGATTCCGAGCAGGGCGTGGAGCCGGATAGCGGCGCTATTGAGTACTATGGCGTCTGGTATCGCGACCTTGACGGCGATGGCCGCATTGACGCCGTTGATCTCCGCTTCAAAAATCCTTACCGGGAGAACAAAAATCGTCGCGCTGAACTCTATTACGGCAGCGATGCGCGGGCGCGTTTCCGGGTTTACGTCCAGAACAATGACCCGGAAGATTTTGACGACGACGAAAAGAAATACTATCCGCCCGAGAAGGAGGGGGTAAACTGGGCTAACTTCCCCAAATGGGATCAATATCCATTGGGAGCTGAAGGTTATTGGGGGCTGTTTAACCAACAGCTCACCGCGCAGTGGCCTGACAACTTTAGAGCCAATTGGCGTTCTGTCACCGTTAATAGCCTTGAAGTCATCAAGCCTGTCGTCTCAGGTGACAATCCTCCCTTCTCCACCTTGCGTTTGCACTTGAAGCAGGAGGAGGTCTCGCCGCGCACGCATGGCGACCGATTGGTTATGGTTATGTACGCAGCGCCGAGGCGCCCCGTGCCTAAGACTGGCGGCGCCGCCGTGGCGAATTCCTATGACTGGCGCATAGTGGGCGACAAGGCGCCGCTGGCAAAGTCAGCGGACCCTCCTTATAACAGCAGCATGACCGCCGACGAGATAGCTCGATACGACAACGCCGACGAAGAAGCCGGCATTTACTGGCGCTATGACCGCAGCAATCTTGGCAGCAGCAGGCATGCCGGTCACGTTGACGCCTATTTCATTGTTGATTCGTTTGGGCCGGTCGTCGCCTGGGACGGGGCGCCGCCCCGGCTGACTGCGGCAGTAGCCTGGCGGGCGACGCCCTATCCCAAGAAAGATGAAGCATCGCTGGCGACTGCCGGCTACGAGTATTTTGATTTGACCTTCTCGGAGCCGGTCGCCTATGCCGCGGATACGGGTTTGCGCGAGCCCATTGAGGGAAGCAAAGCCGTCAGCGGCTATTCAGACAAAGCCACTCCAAGCGGTTATTTGTATGGCGCCTAGGGTGCGGAAGTCATTGCGCCCAACATCGTCCGTTTCAAGGCCAATGGCATCTGGAAAAGCAAACGCTTTTCCTATAACGAAAGTATTTTGATTGAAGACAGCCCGGGCTTTCATGATCAATACTGCGGGTGGAAGCGAGAAGGAAGCACGACCAGCATTCTCTTGGATAAGCTTGCCAAATTCTCGGGCACAGCCATTGGGGTAAGGCCGATTGATTCGCGCTATCGCGTCATGGCGCAAGGTGAAAATGCCAGGGTGCCGATGCTGGCTATTGAACAAGACTATGCCACCGTCAGCAATACCCCTTACAATATGGATAAAAAGCAGTTTGGCACTCCCTTCACCTTCGACCTTTCGGTCAACGAGGTGTCCTTGCGCGCCATTGCCCAGGGCGGCGGCTTCACGACCACCACCGCCAGGTGGCATGAAAGTTCCGGTTGGAACGCCAATGCGGTTGACTCGTTAAAACGGCAGCCCGGCAATGTCAGAACAGCGCTGGAGTATTCGTTGTATTTGAACAACAACATCACCAATCCCGGCGCCGGCGTCTATGGCGCCATCAATGCCATTACCATCCACAATGACACGGTCGCCGGATTCAGCGGCGCCGGGAAGAATTACGCCCTTTCGCAGTTTGCCACCTGCCATGCGCCGTCGCCGCTTGACCGCGGCACCGGCTATTCGACGGCGCTGACGCCGCGCCGCGCTATCATGTCCGGCCCGGTGTACGCGATGGTCAAGGTGTCGCCTGCCATTCAGTCAGCAGGCGTAACTCCTATGAGCACGGCCTACGCAAACATCAGTTCAATAGCCGCCAGCCGCGTGGTTGCCGGTCGCGCCATCCCGGTCCTGGGCATTGACGCCGCCTCTTCGTCTTCCTACACGATCACGGCGGTCACGGTCCGCTTTGTTGATACCAGCCATGGCCAGTTTGATCCGGAAATTGACCTGATGCCGCTGTCCGACGGTGCGACTTCCGGCGTGGTGCTCTACGATGAAAACAACGAGAAAGTCATCGAAGTGGCCAATGATGGCGGGGAATGGTCGCCTTGGGGAATCACCCCAGAAGGTCTGCCCTATCGCGAGGTGACCTTACGTCCCAATGCCGAAGTCGTCCTGCCCACCGGCGGCGGCGCTGCCCAGTCCTTTGACTTTACCATTCGCGTCACTGCCAGCGAGGCCATGAACCTGGCGGATTCCTTCTACGTCGAGATTCCTGACAATGGCATTGCCTTTGGCTCATATAGCACTCGGGATCAAAAACCGGCGACCTGGGGCACCCCCAATGGCGCCAAGGGCTATCCCTTTACCGATTTCCTGCATCGTGACCGCAACCGGGACAACCGCTGGGCAGAAGGAGATGCCATCACCTCTGCCGAAGACGTCCTCTACCTCACGCCGCTCTATGATGGCGGATTGCCTTATTTCACCGTGCAGGGCACCAAGATTCTGGCTGCCAACGGCATCAATGTCCGCAACCTCTATTACGCCAAGAAAAACGGTGCAGTCAATCCGGAGAGCGATCCGTTCTACGGGCATGGCGGAGTCACCTCAGCAATAGACCCCCAGGGGAACCTGATCGGCTCGGGCGGCGTTGATTTGACCTACAATGTCTCCTATGCGCCGGGCGATGACGTCTGGTATGACATTGGCGGCAGGCCAGGCGTCTATGACGCTGGCATTGACATCCCGCTGTTCGGCAATGCCGACAGCTTCCCGCTGCCGTGGTCTGTGGCCGAGTCTGGCGGGCGTTCCGCGCAGCTCCGGGCGGCCGCGCCAGCCAAAGTCGCATCTGCCATCGAAGTCAGCGAAGGTCTGCGGCCGGTCGCTGCTCCCAGCAATGGCCCGGTGGCCATGGTCGGGCTTGACATGCAGGACGCTGGCCGAGGCTTTGGCCCGCGCTA
>JAAZKQ010000208.1 GCA_012799755.1 Lentisphaerota bacterium
CAGCCAGTCCCCAGGGTCCAAAGTGTCATTCCCTGCGGTCCGGGTGTCTCAGTTGTCCAATCCATGGGATCATGCCTTATGAGTCGTGAGTCTTCGCCCTAGCGCCGCCGCCGCCAATGCGTCTCATCGGTCTCACGCGCAGGCGCGGAGGTTTTTTTCTATCCGCCGATTACGCCGATTGTTTTTACGGGAGTTAAAGGCGAGTGACTTTTACGTTAGACTGCGTCACCTGCGGGCAAATAGGGCCTATGTTAATGGACGAAAGCTTTAGAACTCAGAGCTCCAAGCAGAGCGAAGATGAATTGACAATAGAAGGGCCGCAACGGCGCGGCGGATGATAACGGCGGATTATGGCAGAACAGCGGACTATGGAGAAGAAGGCGTCCTATCGGGTATTGGTCAGCGGACATCGCAACCCGGATATTGACAGCCTGGCGTCGGCCGTGGCGGTCGCCGAGTTGCGACGGCGGCAGGGCCAGGCAGATATTACGGCGTTATGCCCGGGAGTCCTGCCGGAACGGGCACGGTATTTGTTCGAGCGTTTTGGCATCAAGCCGCCGCCGAGCCGTAACGATGTCTACACACGGGTGCGGGATATTATGAAGCCGGCCACGCCGATTAGCGCCGGCACGACACTGTTTGACGCCGTTGGCAAACTCCGTGAGTCGGGACGACAGCAACTGCCGGTGATCGCTGCGGACGGACGCTTTTTGGGTATGCTCAGTGGCTTGGCATTGCTTTCAAACTTGCTGGACATTGGCAACGACGCCGGCAGGGGCCTGACCGGGCGGCGCATTCATAGTTCCATTCAGCTGATTCAGCAGGTTCTGGAAGCCGAGGTGCTCACCGCCGACAAAACGCAGGACTTTCAGGTCTATGTCGCCGCCATGAACTTGGACAGCTTCAGCGAGCATCTGCCGTCCACGGCCAACCATGAGCTGGCGGTCATTGTCGGCGACCGACCGGAAATCCATTTGCGGGTGTTGCACCGGCGGATGCGCTTGATGATTGTGACGGGTAATCGGCCAGTGGACCCGCTGATTGTCGAAGCAGCGGCGCGGGACAAGGTGTCCATCTTGCTGACGGGTTTTGATTCGGCGACGGTGATCCGACGGCTGAAATTCAGCGTGCCGGTTGAATTCAGCCGTTTCCCAGAGGACCAGCTGTGTTTGTCGCCACGTGATCGTCTGCGTGACGTGCGCAACCGGGTGTTGAATAGTGTTGACGACCTGGTGCCGGTGGTGGACGAAGCGGGTTTGCTGAGTGGCGTGGTGCTGAAGAACGCTTTCGATCAACCGCCGCCCTTCCGCATGATTTTGGTTGATCACAACGAGATTGAGCAGAGCTTGCCGGGCGTTGAGGAAATACCGGTGATTGAGGTGATTGATCACCATCGCATCGGCATGCCGCCGACGGCGGCGCCGATACGCTTCACGGCTGATGTGGTGGGCAGCACCTGCACCTTGGTGGCGATGATGTTCCGCAGTGCCGGCGAGAGTCTGCCGGCAGGGCTGGCGGGGCTACTGCTGGGCGGGATTGTCTCAGACACACTACTACTGCGTTCGCCCACGACCGCCGAGCTCGACCGGCGCATGTGCGACTGGCTGACTAAAATCGCCGGTGTGCAGCCCGAGGAGCTGATGGACGAACTGCTGCGGATTGATTCGCCGCTGGCCGCCAAGCCCGCGCATGATGTCATCCATGGCGACCGCAAGGACTACAGCGATGGTCGTTTCCGCTTCTCGCTCGCGCAGGTGGAAGAGAGCAATCTGGAACTGCTGCGGCAACGGCGGGATGAGTTGCTGGCAGAGATGAAGAAGCTTCTTGACGAGGAGCAGCTTGACTTTGTCGGCTTGTTGGTGACGGATGCGGTGCGGGAGACGTCCGAGCTGCTGATCACCGGCTGTGGTGAGCTGATTCGCAATCTGCCCTATGCGGCGGTGGCCGAGAATCTCTTTGTGCTGCCGGGCGTCCTCAGCCGCAAAAAGCAACTTTTGCCGCAGATATTGGCCATCACGGCGACCCTGCAGGACCAAGGCTGAAAGAGGCCGTTGGCGGGCTGTGGTTTGTCTCAGGCGACAGCGTGAAGGTTTTTATCCGCAGATTCCGCAGATTGTCGCAGATTATGGCGGCCTGTCTTGCCGCTGCGCGGCAATTCACGCCGCCGGCTTTTTTTCGCAGATTGGGGCAGATTCTCGCAGATTGTTGCTGTCTCACGCGAATGAGTGAAGGTTTTTTATCCGCAGATTCCGCAGATTGTCGCAGATTATGGCGGCCTGTCTTGCCGCTGCGCGGCAATTCACGCCGCCGGTTTTTTTCGCAGATTGGGGCAGATTAACG
>JAAZKQ010000209.1 GCA_012799755.1 Lentisphaerota bacterium
ATTGGCCGGTCCAAGGGACGCTGAGACCGATGGAACGAATTGCGGCGGCGTTGGGGCGAGGACTCACGACTCATAAGGCATGATCCCATGGATTGGACAACTGAGACGCCCTGGACCGTGGGGAATGACACCTTGGACTCAGGGGACTGGTTGGCCGACGCCGGGGACTCCTGGAGGCCCCGCCTGCGCGTGAGACAAGCAATCTGCGGGAATCTGTCCCAATCGGCGAAAAAACCGGCGGCGTGGCCCGGCAGCGCTGCGCAGCGGCGATGCGAGACATGCCGCTAATAATCTGCGCCAATCTGCGTAATCTGCGGATAAAAAATGTCTGTTATCAATGGGCGACCGATTACGTTGGGTGGAGGATTCACGGTCTCGGTGTTGGGCTGAAAGACAACCCGAGAGTATGTTATGGGTGTCTGGCGTCAGGCGACAAAAACAAGCACCACGATGAAGAGGAAAGGACGACGATGACCGCGAATGGCATTGATTGCAACGATCCGCTCCAGGCTGTGCCGGTGAGCGTACCCGGCCCGCAGCATGCGACGGCAATGCGACAGTTCCAAGGCATCCCGGGTTTAACCCTTGCGCCCGGCGGGCGTTTTTTCGCCTGCTGGTACAGCGGCGGCGTCAATGAGGGCCCGAACAACTATGTTGTGGTCGTGACCAGTGATGACGGCGGCCGGACTTGGAGCGAGCCCGTGGCCGTGGTGGACCCGCCCGGCCCCAATGTGCGCACCTTTGACCCCACGCTGTGGACGGACCCGCTGGGGCGGGTGTGGCTGTTCTGGGCGCAAGCGTGGTCGCCCAAGGACAACATAATTGCCGATGGCGTCAATGGCGTCTGGTTCTCCCTGCTGGAAGAGCCCGATGCGGCTGAACTGCATTGGTCGGCGCCACGGCGTCTTTACGACGGCGTCATGCTCAACAAGCCCTGTGTCCTGCCTGATGGCAGCTGGGGTTTTCCGGTATCCATCTGGGCCGAGGGCATGGGCGGCGGGCAGCCGCCGGAACGCCTGCGTGATGAAATCGGCGCCAATCTCGTAGTCAGCTATGACAAGGGGCGGAGTTTCCGTCGGCGCGGCGGTTTTCGGCTGGCCCGTTCGATCTTTGACGAGCATCATATCATGCCCTTGCGCGATGGCCGGCTTTGGTGTCTGGCGCGGACTTGGTACGGTGTGGGCCAAGGCTTTTCCAGTGATGGCGGCCGCAACTGGCATGACTGTGGACCGGCACCGCTGGCTGGACCAAACGCCCGCTTTCATCTCATGCGGCTGCAATCCGGCCGGCTTTTGCTGGTTAACCATCAGGTTGTCAAGGGTGAAAGCAAGGATTGGCGCACCCGTTGCCGGCTGACCGCCTATCTTTCGGAGGACGATGGCCGCAGCTGGAACGACGGACTGATGCTGGACGAACGCGTCAACGTGTCCTACCCTGACGGCGTGCAGGACGCCACCGGCCGGCTGTGGATTATTTACGACTACGAACGCTATAAGGCCGGCGACATACTGCTGGCCAGTGTGACGGAAGATGAGCTGCTGGCGGGAAAACTCAGCAATGCCGACTCTTTCCTGCGGCGGGTCATCAATCACAGCGGCGGCGTCAGGAAAGAGTGAGCGTAAGGCGTCGAGCCGACGCCTTTATTTGCCATATTTCCATGGATTGAAGCAGCAATAAACAGGAGGACATGATGTCACGGACAGGCTGGTTGGCGGGAATCTTCACGGCGTTGCTTAGCGGCGCCGTGGCTGCGCAGACGATCACCATTGAGGCGGGAAAGCTGCCGGCGGATTTTGATCCGCAGAAGGTGGACATCCGGCCGCTGGTGGAGTCCGTGCCGCGGCAGGGACTGCCGAACTTTTATAGTAAACTTGCTGCCGGCGGCGAGCTGAGCATCGCCTATTTTGGCGGCAGCATTACGGCGCAAGCGGGCTATCGCGTTCACAGCCGCGATTACTTCCAGAAGGAATATCCCAATTGCCGGATCAAGGAAATTCACGCTGCCATTGGCGGCACGGGGTCCAATCTGGGGGCCTTGCGTCTGGAGCACGATGTGCTGCGCTTCAAGCCCGATCTAGTCTTCGTGGAGTTTGCGGTCAATGACAGCGGCGCCCATCCCTACTCCATTCGTAAAAGCATGGAGGGCATTGTCCGGCATATTTGGCGGGAATTGCCGGCGACGGACATTCTTTTCGTTTACACTCTCACTGCCGCGCATGTCAAGGAGATGCAGGAAGGCAAAATGCAGCGCTCCGCCAGCGTGATGGAGGATATTGCGGACTACTATGGCATACCGTCCATCCACATGGGTGTTGAAATCGTCAAACTCGAAGCCGCCGGCAAGCTCGTGATGAAGGCCAGCGACAAGGAACTCACCAGGGTGTCCGGCGATGAACTCAATCTTAGCGCAGATAATTTTGTCAACGCCGAGGGTAAAATTCCCTTTGCCGGCGATGGGGTTCATCCCTATGCCAACACGGGCCATCAGCTGTACATGGACGCCATCCGGCGTTCGCTGCCGGCGATCAAGGCGGCCGGCACGGCCGGCGCGCGTACATCGTTGCCGGCGCCGATGCTGAAGGAATGCTGGGAGAATGTCATTACGGTGCCGATGGATCATCCGTTGGTGAAGCTTAGCGGTCCCTGGGAGAAAAATCCTGATGATCACGGTGTAACCAAGGGCTTCCTCGGGCGCATGAACCCATTCTTTACTTTCTCGCCCGGCGCGGAAATCCGCTTCAAATTCAAGGGGACGACCGCCGCGCTCTACAATCTTCTTGGACCGCATGGCTGTATCTTTGAGAAGATCGTTGCCGGCGGCAACAGCAGTGAAGTGCGCACCTTCGATCCCTACTGCACCTACCATCGGCTTGCGCTGAGCGTACTTGCAGACCAAATGAATCCGGAGAATGTCCACGAAGTGGCGCTGAAGGTGCTGGACAAGGATTGCGATAAGCGCACAATCCTCTTCGATCACAACAAGGGCGACTTCGACAAGAATCCCACAAAGTATGATCCGAAGCTGCTCTACGCGGCATGCATCTTTATCATCGGCGAGATCTGCGAATAGCTTGTGCTTTTTGTCCGCCGATTGACGTAGATGGCGCCGAATGGCGCAGGCTTTGTGGGTGTGGCCTGTCTCAGCGCACAGTAGTGAGGCAGGCCACCCGTGTTTTTTATTATTGAGGGCCTTTCAGCCTGAGCGCTCTGGTCGGCCTGAAAAGCGAAGACGAATAGGTGATAGTCATGGAATTTTATGTTGCGGCCGGTCCCGGCACTGAGAAAGCCCTGCGGGATGAATTATCCGAGCTGGGATTTCGCTCAGTGCGTTTGAATCGCGGCGGCATTCCCTTTTTTGGTGAATGGGAAGACGGCTGGCGCGCTTGCCTGGAGACGCGATTGGGGCAGCGAGTGATGGCGGTCATGGGGCGTTTTCCGGCGCGGGATTTGCGACAGCTCTACGAGAGCGCCCGGGAATTGCCGTGGCTGGACGTCATCACACCCCAACACAGCTTCGCCGTTGCGGCCTATGCCCATGAAAGCTGCGGGGAGAATCCCAATTTCGTGGCTTTGAAGGTCAAGGACGCCATTGCCGACAGCATGCGTGAGCAGCTTGGTCAGCGTTCAAGCGTATCGCGGGACGATCCTGACCTGCGGGTTTTCGTTTACTGGGCGCGTGAGAAGGCGACGGTGTATCTGGACCTGTCCGGCGAGCCCCTGTTCAAGCGTGGCTATCGCCGAGCCGGTGGTGAAGCGCCCCTCAAGGAAACTTTGGCGGCGGCAGTGCTGAGGATGTCGGGGTGGGATCGTCAGATGCCGCTGGTTGATCCGATGTGCGGATCGGGCACGCTGGTGATTGAGGCCGCGCTGTGGGCTGCAAATATCGCGCCGGGATTGTGGCGGCAGCGTTTCGGCTTTGAACGCTGGGCCAATTTCAGCGAAGACGACGCGCAGCGGCTTGCCGCACTGCGCGGACGACTGCGCAGCCGGGCTCACGGCCAGACATCACGGATTACTGGCTTCGACTTGGACGAAACCGTGTTGGCGACAGCGCGGGAGAACGCCCGCGCCGCCGGACTGCGGCTGAGTCTGCGGAGGATGCCCCTGCGTGAATTGCAGCCTGATGGCGCCCGGCGTATGTTGGTGGCCAATCCGCCCTACGGCGTGCGGCTTGATGCGGATAATCAGCTCTACCAGGAGCTCTGCGCCGCCGTGCAACGCCTCCATGGCTGGCGCGTGGCCTTGCTCGTGGGCAATCCCCGCGCCATTGCCGGCATCCGCCTGCGGCCCGAGGCCGAATATCCGCTCAAAAACGGCAGTATTGATTGCCGACTGATGATCTACGAAGTGCCATAAGGCATGGTCAGGTTTTGCGAGGGGGAGGAAAGGGCCATTGGCCCTTTCCTC
>JAAZKQ010000210.1 GCA_012799755.1 Lentisphaerota bacterium
ATGACCCCGCAAACGGCGTGCAAGCATGCTCGCAATATCGCTGTTACCAATGAGTGACCGCTTACTGAACACCCTCATTCCATCCCCATGTCTGTTTCCTTTTAATCTAAAGTCATTATATTTGGGCAGCATTTTCGTTCCTTTCTTTCCTCCCTCTTCACATTGACTACTACGAAGTCTTATCATCATGAATCTGAAGCCCAAGCCTGATCCGCAGAAAATCCTCCAGCGCGCCTCCGAGGTCCTTGACATTGAAATCAGCGGTCTGGCCGCCATTCGCGATGGCCTTGGCCGGCCCTTTGTTGATCTAGTCCATCGCTGCCTGGAAATCCTCGCCGGCGGCGGCAAACTTGTGCTCAGCGGCGTTGGCAAGAGTGGCCATATCAGCCAAAAGATCGCAGCAACACTGGCTAGCACGGGCTCCCGCGCCGTCTTCATGCACCCGGTCGAGGCGATGCACGGCGACCTCGGGGTCGTCGCGCCGCAGGACATCCTGTTGGCCGTCAGCTATAGCGGTGAAACCGACGAGTTAATCGCCGTGCTGCCGGCCGTCAAACGCCTGGGAGTGGACATCATCGCCATTACCGCCAAGGAGGATTCGCGCCTCGGCAGCATCGCCGACTTGGTGGTGCCCATGCCGGTACCGCGCGAAGCCTGCCCCTTCAACATGGCGCCGACCGCAACCACCACCGCCCTCGCCGCCCTCGGCGATGCCCTGGCCATGGTTCTCCTGGACTGCCATCGCTTCGGTATCAACGACTACGCCAAACTCCATCCCGCCGGCGCCATCGGCCGCAGCATCAGCCTCACCGTCAAGGACCTCATGCGCACCGGCCAGCGGGCCCCGCGCGTCACCCCGGGCGCCAGCGTCCGTGACGCACTGTTGGCCATGACCGACGCCCGCTGCGGCGCCGTCGCCATTGTTGACGACCAGGACGTCGTGCTCGGCATCTTCACCGACGGCGACTTCCGCCGCCAGATCACCCGCGATGCCGCAGTTCTCGAAGCCGCCATCGAAAGCGTCATGACCCCCAACCCTATCACCATCCCCGTCAACGCCCTCGCCGTCGAAATCATGCGCTTGCTGGAAAAACGCATGATTGACGACATTATCGCCGTGGATGAAGAGGGCCGTCTCGCCGGTCTCGTTGATATTCAGGACCTGCCCAAATTCAAAATCATGTAAACAGCACCACAACACCACAGGAACAAGCATGCGCCACATTCATCATCAAGTTGATTTTTGCGTCGTCGGCGGCGGTATCGCCGGCATGTTTGCAGCCATTGCCGCCGCTCGCCACGGCGCCAAGGTTGCCCTTATCCAGGACCGGCCTGTGCTCGGCGGCAACGCCTCCAGCGAAATTCGCATGTGGATTTGCGGCGCACACGGCCCCAACAACCGCGAAACCGGCCTCCTCGAAGAAATCAACCTCGAAAACAACTACCGCAACCCCAGTTCCAATTTTTCCATCTGGGACAGCGTCCTCTACGAAGCCGTACGCTTCGAACCCAATATTGACTTGATGCTCAATTGCTCCGTCAATGATGCCACCATGGCCGATGGTCGCATCGTCAGCGTCAAGGGCTGGCAGACGACAAGCGAGACTTGGCACGTCGTCACTGCCAAACTCTTTGCCGATTGCTCCGGCGACAGTATTCTTGCGCCGCTGACCAATGCCAAATTCCGCGTTGGCCGCGAAGCCGGCAATGAATACAATGAAGACATCGCGCCGCCTGTCGCCGACCGCAAAACCATGGGCATGAGTTGTCTTCTGCAAACCCGTGAAACTGACTCGCCGAAGCCCTACACGCCCCCCAAATGGGCACGGAAATTCCCTGATGATGCTTCGCTGCCCAACCGCGGCCACAACCATACAGGAATCAACAACTTCTGGTGGATCGAACTCGGCGGCGAAGATGACTCCATCCACGACACCGAGGAACTCCGCGACCAATTGCTGGCCATCGCTTTCGGCATCTGGGACCATGTCAAAAACCACGGCGACCACGGCGCCGCCAACTGGGAGCTCGAATGGGTCGGCTTCCTCCCGGGCAAGCGGGAAAGCCGCCGCTACCTTGGCGACCACGTTCTCACTCAAAACGATGTCCGTGCCGAAGGTCGCTTCGACGATATTATCGCTTACGGTGGCTGGAGCATGGACGACCACCACCCCGCCGGCTTCAACCACCCCGGCGCACCGACCATTTTCCACCCGGCGCCCTCGCCTTACGGCATCCCCTATCGCTGCGTCTATTCGGCCAATGTGCCCAATCTCTTCTTCGCCGGCCGGAATATCAGCGCCACCCACGCCGCCATGAGCTCCACCCGCGTCATGGCGACCTGCGGACTCCTTGGCCAGGCCGTCGGTACTGCCGCCGCCATCGCCATCGCCAAGGGCTGCAGTCCGCGCGAAGTCGGCCAAAAATACATCGCCCAGCTGCAACAGATGCTGATGGACGACGACTGCTTCTTGCCTTGGCAACGCCGCCATATCGCTGACTTGAGCGCCAAGGCCACCCTCAAAGCGTCAATCAACGATCCCGAGCCGCTGCGTAATGGCTTTGACCGCCCCAGCAAAAACGACCAAGGTGAGTGGGATGACAATTCCTGGCAAGGCCCCACCGAAGCCTGGGTCGAATACGACTTCGGCCGCGTCGTCACCGTCAGCCAAGCTCGCATGACTTTCGATAGCGATCTCAACCGCCGCGGCAAGGGCGCCTGCGCCAAGCATGGCGAGAAGAATATCCTCTCCAACTTCCCCCTCAACCAGCCGCCGCGGGAAACGCCGCCCACCCTCGTCAAAGCCTTCCGCCTTGAGGCCAAGGGCGCCGATGGTCAATGGCGTTGTGTTCATCGCGAAGACAATAACTACCAGCGTCTGCTGCGGGTGCCGCTGGCACTCCAAGCCAGCGCCGTGCGCATCATCCCCGAAAAAACCTGGGGCGCCGACACCTGCAAGCTCTTCGCCTTCGAATTGTCTTGACGCAAAAGAAGCAACAGATGAGCAGCGCCGCCGCATCCGACCAGTCCAGCCCCGAGCACTGCCGCTACTATGACCGCAGGCTCGGGCAGGTCGCCACGGAGACCATCCTCGGCGACCGACTGCTGCGCCTGGCCTACTGCAGCCCTGCCCGCCGCCTGCTCTCCTGGCCGCTCTTCGGCAATGCCCTGCTCTCGCGGCTCTTGGGCTGCTACGCCAACCGGCCATTTTCGCGTCTACGCATACCCCAGACCATTGTTGATCTCAATATTGACATGGATGACTTCGTCATACCCGACGAAGGCTTTCGCAGCTTCAATGATTTCTTCTACCGCAAGCTCCGCCCCGGCGCCCGGGAATTCTGTCCCGATTCGACGCGGCTTTGCTCGCCGGCCGATTGCCGCCTCAGCGTCTGGCCTAAACTGGACGACGACTGTTGCATACCCGTCAAGGGCGCCAGCTTCACCGTCAGCGAGTTGCTCGGCGAAGCCGGCGCTGATGTCGCCGATCAATTCCGCTACGGCGCCCTTTGCGTCTGTCGCCTTTGCCCAGCCGATTACCACCGCTATCACTATCCCGACTGCGGGCGGGAATTGCGGCGCTGGCGCATCAAAGGCCGCTACCACTCGGTGCATCCGCTGGCATTGCGCAGCCAACTTCGCGTCTTCAGCGAAAATGTCCGCACGGTGTCTTTGCTGGACCTGACGCATTTTGGCCTGACGGCTTTTATTGAGGTCGGTGCTTTTGGCGTGGCCTCCATCGTCCAGACCCATACGGCCGAAACCTTCGCCTGCGGTGACGAAAAGGGCTACTTCGCTTTCGGCGGCTCGACCATCATCTTGATCTTCCGCGCCGACAGCATCCGCTTTGACGACGATTTAGTCGCCCACAGCGCCAATGGCATGGAATGCCTGGTGCGCGTCGGCGAAGCTATCGGCAGCACCTGCGCAGTACCCTGACACGAATTGTCCCAGCCAACCAGGAGAATACACATGGCGCCCTTCTCAGTCCGTTTCCTCGGCACCTGCACCTGCGTTCCCAGTGGACCCGATCAAGACAGTACCTGCATGGTCCTGGATCACTCCATCATGATTGACACCGGCTGGAATGGCGCCATCAACA
>JAAZKQ010000211.1 GCA_012799755.1 Lentisphaerota bacterium
AAAATCAGGCGCCTCGGAGAGGCGCTACAGAAGACTGCCAAAAGAAACTGAAAATGTAAACTTAATTTCTGTACAGCTCCTTATCGTCTCTAATCCATCATTTGCGCCTGGCCATGGACTGTCGCACAGCTCCCGCGCAGCCGCTGTCGCCGTGCCGGCGTTAGAATTTTTCCAACGCGATTTTCAGTCGCGCCAGCGAGCGTTCGCGGCCCAGGAGCTCGGCTGTTTCGTAGATGCCGGCGCCGATGCCGCTGCCGGTAATTGCCACTCTTAGCGGCTGGTTCAGTTTGCCCTGGGCGAGACCGACCTTGTCACAGGCGGTTTGGATGGCGCCTTCGATATTCGCGGCTGTAAAGTCCGGCAGTTCAGCGAAGAGCTGCAACGTCGCCTCCAGCGCGGCGCGCGCGGTCGAATCCTTGAGATGCTTGGCGCAGACTTTCTCGTCGTAATCCGGCACGTCCACGAAGAAGTAGACCCACTGCTCCAGGTCGGCGAAGCGCTTCACGCGGCTCTGCATGAGGGTGCAGACCGCTTGGAGCCGGCTTTCGCTGAGGGCGGTCGCCCAGGGATAGCGTTTGAGCCACTCGCGGCAGATCGCCAAGAAGTCCGCCGCCGGTATTTCCGCGATATACTGGCCGTTGAGATTGGTCAGTTTCTGAATGTCCATCTGCGCGGACGCATGGAGAACCCTGGACAACGAGAACGCTTCAATGAGCTCCTGACGGCTCATCTTTTCGCGGTCATCGCCCGGCGACCAGCCCAGCAAGCTCAGGTAATTGAACAACGCATCAGGGACAAAGCCCTTGTCGCGGAAATCGCCGACGAAGGCGTCGCCGTCGCGTTTGCTGTAGGGCTTGCCGGCGGCATTGACGATCATCGGCAGGTGCGCATAGGTCGGCACCGGCGCCCCCAGGCAACTGAAGAGCATGATGTGCCGGAAAGTGTTCTCCACATGGTCGTCCCCGCGGATGATGTGGGTGATGCGCTGGGTAATGTCGTCAACCACGTTGGCCAGGTGAAAGACCGGCGAGCCGTCGCTGCGCACGATGACCACGTCGCGCATGCTGTCCAGCGGCTTGCTCATCGTGCCCTTGACCGCGTCGTGATAGCTGATCACGCGCCGCGTGAAGCGCAGTTTGGTGGCGCCGGGGACATTGAATTCCGCGCCCTCACGCAAAATTGCCGTTTCCTTGCCGGCGAGAGTGAAAAGAACCTGCTCCGCGGCGTCGAGGACCTGCAAGTCCAGGCAGCCCGCCAGACAGCAGCCGCCCGGTGCCGGCGTGCCCTTCTTGGAGATGCCGGCGTAATCAACGCCCTTGCCGCTGACCTGCACCGGGACATCCGGATGCACCGGCACCTCAATCGTGCCGACCGACGACACGCCGGGAATGCGCTCGGCAGCAAATGGAATGCGGAAGACTATCGCCTCGCCGCCACCGCCCTTGGCATCGCGGTAGGCATCGCCGGCGGCCAGCAGGCGCTCCGCCGCCGCCAGGTGCTTCTCCTGCTGCGACGTCTGGTACAAGGGCGGCTTTTCATCAAAATCCAGCCCGAGCCACTCCATGACCTCTAGCAGAGTCGCGATGGCCTCCGGCGTCGAACGCTCCAGGTCCGTGTCCTCAATACGCAGCAGAAAAGCTCCGCCCTCATGGCGGGCAAACAACCAGTTGAAAATCGCCGCGCGGATATTGCCGATGTGGACTTGGCCTGTCGGCGACGGCGCAAAACGAACACGCACACTCATGGACTCTGTCCTCTATTCTCGCAAGGTGGACTGAAAAAGCGGCAAACAATGGGTAAACTGCTAAATATAAACAACAAAAACCACTTTTACAGGCACGCGCAGCAAATGAGCCCAAGCACGGCGAGAAACGGGCGTCAAGTGGGTGCGGCTAGCGAGGCGCATCTGAAAGCGGCTGGAAGCCGCTTTTTTCTATCCGCAGATGTCGCAGATTAACGCAGATTTTTTCAGGTCGGCCGCTTGGAAATCCAAGGCCCAGCCCACATCATCCCGCCGCCGGCCAGAGTAGAAGCGGCTTCCAGCCGCTTTCCCGCCCTGCACAAAGTGCAATGGGACTTAGGAGATACGAAAGATGGGTTCCATTACAAGGCAACAGGCAATGGCTGCGAATATCAATCGGTGACCGGTTACGCCACCGTCATGTCTTGCGGAAACCGTTTCTTTGACATTCCAACCTTTTGTCATATTTTAAGCATTGTAGGCTGTGTCAGTTATCGGGTGCGGTTACAACTTTCACAGTCTGTGTGGCATGGCACCCCATGCTTGACACGACTTTTTTATTTGAATTTCTCGTAGCTTATTTCACGCCGAGCCTTGTTCCGCGCCGAGACGCTAGACAAAAAATAAGACCGGCCATAGAGGGGCCTCCACACTAGTGGGGGAAAGCGAGAGAGACTGACTTCGCTTTAGTTGGAGCCCACGCAGTATCAATAGCTGACCGCCTGTCATTTTTCCACGCAAAAGGCAATCGCCGGCCGTCATTGGGCGCTTCTGTCAGCTATATTAAGTTTTTTGCGCCCGCTTTCCTTCCCCGCCTTGAGCAGCTACGATACTGAAGCGAAAATAGCTCCATGGAACTTCTTGCACCTGCCGGCAATCTCGAGGCCGGCGTCGGCGCCTTTCACTACGGCGCCGACGCGGTTTACCTCGGTATGCGTGAATTTTCAGCCCGCGCTGATGCGGACAACTTTACCCTCGACGAACTCAGCGTGCTCCTGGGCATCGCCCATCAGGACAGAGTGCGGCCGCGGAGGGTCTATGTCGCTATCAACACGCTGGTTAAAGAGGCGGAATTACCGGGACTGATTGACTTGCTGGCGCAGCTGCGGGACCTCGCAGTGGACGCGCTGATCATCCAGGACCTGGCGCTGTACAGCATTATCCAGGAGCACTTTCCGGAATTCGAGCTGCACGCCAGCACGCAGATGGCCATCCACAATCTGGCGGGCGCCAGGCAGGCGCATGAAATGGGCTTCAGGCGCGTCATCGCCGCCAGGGAATTGACCCTCGCCGAGCTGGGCGAGATGTGCGACATTCCCAACCTGGAACTGGAAGTCTTTGTGCACGGCGCACTCTGCTATGCCTACAGCGGTCTGTGTCTGCTCTCGGCCTGTCTGCGCGGCGGCAGCGGCAATCGCGGCGACTGCGCCTATATCTGCCGCAACAGCTTCAAAGTCCAGGACGCCAATGGCGCCCTCATTGACCAATGTGCGCCGATGTCCATGAAGGACTTGGCCCTGCCGGAACTGATTCCGTCCCTGCGCCGCTGCGGCGTCGCGTCCCTGAAGATCGAAGGGCGGAAAAAAACGCCGCTCTATATCGCCGCCATGACCAATTATTACCGCAAGCTCATGGACGGCACTTTCGCGCCGGACGAACAAGCCCGTTGCGAGCGTGACATCAAGACCATTTTCAGCCGACCGTGGACGACACTCTACACGCGAAACGCCCGCAGCGCCGCCGTCACCACGCCATACAGCTCCGGTCCCAGCGGCGTCGAAGTGGGCACGGTCGCCGCCGTCACCCCCGGCACTCCCGACCGCCTTCGCTTCGTGCTCAAAAACCAGGGCATTGAGCGCTATGACGGCCTGCAGATTGAGCTGCCTGAGCGCGAAAAGCCCTTTGGCTTCGGCATTGAGGACTTGCGCGTCTTCAGTCAACGCGGCCACGAAAGCGGCAGCGCCGCCTTCAGCGCTGAGCCGGAAAGCACCATTGAAGTCGCCTTGCCGGCAGAGCACCCGCCGATTCCCGTCGGCGCCAGGATCAGCTGTTCGTCCTCCCAGGCCGTCAAGCGCAGCTACGACTGGCCGACGCCGCGGCCAAGCCTCTGCCGCTCCCGCCACCCGGTCTATTTCGAACTGAAGATCGCGCCGCGTGAGCTCCTGGTCATTTCCCAGCCCTGCGCCGGTCCCCGCGAACTCAGCGACATCCGTAGCAGCATGACTCTGGACGAGCCGCTCGCCCCAGCCCGTCAGCCGGAAAAAGTCGTCGCCACCGCCGAGAGCTGCTTTGCCAAGCTCGGCGATACGACTTTCACCCTCGCCGACCTCCGCGTCAGCAATCCCCAAGGGCTCTTTGTGCCGACATCGCTGCTCAACGAGCTTCGTCGCCGAGCCGCGCAGGATGTCCAAGACGCTCTTGACAAGGACCTTGGCGAGCTCACCAGCAAGGTCATCGCCGCCATTGACGCTTGGCAGCCCCCAAAAGCCACAGCAAGCGCCACGCCGGCATGGGCAATCAAGATTGACCGTGTCTTCTATCTCAATCTCTTCAGCGACAAAGAACTCGCGCGTCTCGACGAAGTCATCTTCGCCATCGGTCGAACGCCCGTCAACGAGATTCCGGACGCCTTGACGGAGCTGGAACGCCTGCTTGGCGGCCGCAACCGCATTCGTCTGGCGCTGCCGGCCATCAGCCGTGACAACGGCAGCACCAACTGGGCGGCCTTAATCGCCAATCTGTTCCGCAGTGGCTGGCGCCGCTGGGAGCTGTCCAACCTAGGCGCCTGGCAGCTGTTCAGCGAGGCCGGCGCCAGCCCGCGCAACCTCAATCTGACCGCCGACTGGCCGATGCTGGTCTGTAATCATTTGGCAGCCAAGACCTTACTGGACATGAACGTCCAGCGCGTCACGCTGTCGCCGGAGGACCGCTGGGACAACTGGCTGGCGCTGCTGAAAAAGCTCGGCGTCTGCGTGGATGTGCCGGTGTACCAAGACACGCCGCTGGCCTTGTCAGCGACCTGTATCATGAACAGCCTGAAGGGCTTCTGCCCCGGCAAAAAGCACTGCGACTTCACCACGTTGACGCTGAGTTCGCGACGGGACGAAAGGCTCGTCGCCATCAATGACCACTGCCAATCCGTCATCATCTCGGAACGGCCTCTTGATCTCAGCGGCCATCTCCACGAACTGCGTCGCCATGGCGCCGGGCGTTTCCGCGCCGACTTCCTCTGGCGAGACTATGCGCCGACGACCGTACACGACATCTGGCGCAAACTGCAACTTGATGAAGCGGACAGCAGTGCCTGGACCGCCAATCTTTTCCGCGATATAAACGCATAATTCCGGCCTGGCGGCACTGCGCTACGCAGGCCGTCAGCCCATAGAGGTCTCAGCATCATGATTCATGCCGCACTTGATACGTCCCTCGGCAGCGCGCTGGTCGTCGCCGACGATGACCGCGTGCTCTTCAACGAGCGCCTGGCCGGCAGTGGCCGGGAAAGCGACCGCGAGTTGGCGCCGTGGCTCAAGACCACGCTGGACGGCCTCAACGTGCGCCTCAATGAGGTCCGCCGCTGGACCGTCGGCACCGGCCCGGGCAGTTTTGCCGGCTTGCGTTACGGCATCGCCTTGGTCAAGGGCTTTTGCGCGGTCAGCGGCGCAACCATGCGCGGCGTCCCCAGCAGCCTGGCGCTGGCCCATGCGGCACTAAGCGAGAGCAAGGGACGCGCGCAGCGCATCGGCGTGCTCCATGACGCCCGCTGCGGCCAGCTCATTCTGCTTCGCTTTGAACGCCAGAGCGACGCCACCCTGCGGCTCATGGGCGAGGCCATTGTCCTCGCGCCGGAGGAGTTGCCGGACGAAGCGCATCGCTGCGACCACTACGCCAGCGCCTTAGCGACGCTGCCGGAGTTGCCGGAAGCTGTAGCCACGCGACTCCTGTCCTGCACGGGCATTGACGCCTATCCCCTGCTCAATGCGTCCGAAAGACTCTGGCCCTGGCCGCAGACCCCGCAGGAGCTCATGGCGAGCTGCGAGCCGCTCTATGTGCGCCCGCCCGTCTTTGTCAAGCCCCAGCCCGTGAGGCACCCGCAAATCTGAACGCTGCCGCCTCAGCGGCTTTTTGGTAAGCGATCAGCGATTGATAACAGACATTTTTTATCCGCAGATTACGCAGATTGGCGCAGATTATTAGCGGCATGTCTCGCATCGCCGCTGCGCGGC
>JAAZKQ010000212.1 GCA_012799755.1 Lentisphaerota bacterium
ATCATGCCTTATGAGTCGTGAGTCCTCGCCCCAACACCGCCGCAATTCGTTCCATCGGTCTCAGCGACCCTTGGACCGGCCAATTATCAATCGGTGACCGCTTACGCTTTTTGTCCCCCACTGCCAGCTTTCACCGGCGGCGAGACTAATCTCAATGGGCTTTTCGCCGGGCGCAAGCTGGAGCCGGAGCGTGCCGGCACGTTCGGCTTTGACCTCGCAGAAACGAGTGCGACCGCCGGCGCGTTCGGCGCTGATGCGGAAGCCGCCGGGGAAGCGCACATCGCTGAACGCCGCCCGTCGCCAGGCGGCCGGAATACCGGCGAAAAGCATCGCCGTACCGGCGTATTCGCAGATGAGCATATCGAGCATGGCGGTGGCGCCGGCCATGGTGCCATCAAGCTGCATGACCTCGTGAGTTTCCCGCGGCTTGAGCATATCGGCCTTGCGGTGCATGGTCAAGCCTTGGAAGCGCGGCAGGTACACCGTCGCCTTGCCTTCGTTGAGGAAGAGCTCCCGCCACAAGCCGAAGAGCAACCGTGGCGATTCACGGAAATTGCGGCGAATCTGAAGCTGAATGGCCCAGGGATAACACCACTCGCTCCACTGGCCCATGCCGCGCAGAATCCACAAGTCGATGCTGCGTTCCAACTGCCGATGCTGCTCCTCGCTGAGTTCGGCGCAGATGTCGAAGGGGTAGATCATGGCCAGATGGGAATGGTGGCGGTGGCAGACATCAAGGTCCTGCCCCTCCCAAATAGCGATATGCTTGTCATCACCTTCGCCGATGGTGCAGAAATGCGGCAGGCGGCGCTTCATATCCAGCCAAAGCGGCTTGGGCGCCTCGCCCAGTTCCTGCGCTGCCGCCAGCAATGCGTTGAGCAAGGCATGCGCACAGGTCAGCTGATTGGAGGGATCGCGGCCGGAATTCTGCCGGCAAACCCGACCATTGACCTTCACCGAGAAGGTACAGCCATATTCAGCCGAAATGCTCAGCGGAATGGACAGCCGGCCATCACGTTCTTCCAGCGCCTCTTCAAAGACGCGCATCACGCCACGCATGAAAGGCATGGCCCGTTCGGCCAGGAAACGACGGTCGCCGGTCATCCGGTAGTACTGCCAGTAGAGCAGGCCCATCCAGCCGCCACAGGCAAAATCCAGCACCGCTCCGACGCCCATGCCGCCGCATTGGCCGCAGCGGTCGTCCACCGCGTGAGTAAGCAGCAAGCCGTCGTCAATGCCGAAAAGACTGCGGGCATTGCCCCGCATCGCCGCTTGCGAAGCCGGGCTTTCCAGCATATCAAACAGGGGCAGCAGATGCTCGGCATTGCCGGTCGCAAAGGCCAAGCTGTATATCTGCTGGACATTGACGTTGAAATGGTAATCGCAACTCCATGGCGGCCGCTGGTAGTCTTCCAGCCAAGGGCCCTGCAAACCACTGGGGACGCCGCCAGGCGTCGTCGCACAGGCCAGTTTGTAGAGTGCCAGGCGCCAAAAGCGCTCGAAGAAGCGGTCTGGCAACGCAATAGTCGGTTGGCGTTGCCAGTAGGCGTCCCACCAGGCTCGCGAGGCCTGCAGCGCCTGCGACCAGTCGTCAGCGCCGGACTTGAGGCAGGAGCGGTCGCCGGATTCACTAAGCTCGGCCGCCAGACAGAATCCGTAGGGACGCCGCTGCCATTGAGCAACCATCCCCGGATCGGC
>JAAZKQ010000213.1 GCA_012799755.1 Lentisphaerota bacterium
AATGGGGCTGTCATACCCGCAGATGACGCGCCCAATACTGAAGACAATGACGCCGTCATCGCCACCGATGACGAGGACACCGGCGCTGAAGCGGACAACGGCAGCGAAAACGGCACCGGCAAGGATTCCAGCAGCCACCGTTACCGCCGCACCCGCCGCGGCGCCCGCGGTGTGATCAGCATCCGCCTTCGCGAAGGCGACCGCGTTGTCGCCGCCCTCCAGGTCATCGGCGACAGCGATCAGGAAGTCCTTATCACCTCCGTCCAGGGACAAATGGTCCGCCTCCGCGTCAGCGAATTCCGTAGCACCGGCCGCGCCGCCTACGGGACTATTGTGATGAGACTCAATGAAGGCGATGAAGTCGCCTCCGCCACCCTTATCGCCGAACTCAGCGAAGAGGAAATCGCCGCCAACAAGGCCAAAATCGCCGAGGAAGAAGAACAAGCCGCCCGCAAGGCCCTCTTCGAAGCCAACCGAGCCGCCATGCTGCGCAATGGCAACGGGGAAGAAGACGAGGACGCCGAGGACGAAGATACGGACGGGGACGCCCAAGACGAAGACGCAAGCGACGCGGACGAGGACGCTACGAGCGATGAAGGCGGCGATACGCCGCCGCAGGCATAAGCCGCCTCGCGCGACAGCGCTACCATAAACCCTCCCCCACAGCCCCGCGGCACAGCGCCGTGGGGCTTTTTCTTCCCGCGCCGCTCGTTCTCAAGGCGCCGCGCTTTCGCCGCCCTCCGCACTCAACCCGGCAGCACCCAATAGTTCTTCGGCGGCATACCTGTCAGCCAGTAATAGACGAAACCGCTGATGATAATCACCAGTCCGGCCAACATATCCGCCGCAATCATGCCGAACATGAAGGGCCGCAAGCGCTGCACGCTCTTCGCGCCGCCATAGCGCGCCACCAGAACCTTCATCAGGCCACCCAACAGGAATGACGTGGCCAGCATATAGCCGGCATAGCGCGGCCAGAGACAGAACAGCACCGGATGCAACGGCCAGTTCGCAAAACGCAGCCGACAGACCGTGAAAAGCAGCACGCCCGCGAAGGTCATGGAGAAAGCCACCACAAAACCTCGGTTGGGTTTCATCAAGGCCAAACGGTCAAAACCACGCACACTGTTCGCCTGCGTCAGCGTGTCTTGCGCCAGCAAGCGCGTCCGTGCCGCCAAAACACCCGACACCGCGTAGCGCGGCACACTCGATGAGGCAAAACCGTCGCGCCAGTTCACCCCGCGATCATAGGAGAAGTACAGCGTCAATGGCACCGCAATGCAAAGGCCGACGAGCATCACCGCGCCCACTATCGGCAGCAGCCGACCATGCTTGACGCCGCCCTGCGATGCCAGCTCAAGCGAATTTACCATGAAGGGCATGAAACACTCGCGGGGGTCAAGGATGAATACTGTGGTCAAGAAAAACAGGATGCCCAGCGCTGTCAGTCCCAAGGCCTGCTCGCCCATGAAAGCCACGATCAGCACACAGGGATAAACATGCGGCGACAGGTGGAAGGCGCCCGTTTCGGCAATGATGCGCCCAAGCACCACGAAGAGAATGATGAGTATGCCCGTGTAGAGCACGGCCAACTGCCAGTCGAGGCCAAGCACCACCAGGTTGATCACCATCGCCGTGAAGGCCACCAGAAACAAGCGCACACCCCAGATGCTCCCCGACGTCACCTCACGGCGGCGTCCCCCAAGCAGCAAGGCCTGCCGCAGCGCGTTCAGGTAGTAGTGTCGGCCGGTATAGAACATCACGCAGAACAGCCCGATGTAGCCGCCCAGCACCATCCCGTGGTGAATCCGCGGCGACAGCTCCGGGCCTGCATTCACCGGCAGGCCGTAATGCGCCAAAAGCCCCGAGATATATGTAAAAATGTAAGGCCCGACGCCAATTGACAGGGACACGTCCGACGGCACTAAAAAGGCAATGGCGATCACCGTGAAATACAAACGCAGATGCAGCAGATTCCAGCCGCCACCGCGCATAAACGTCGGAAACAGCCGCGCCAGAGGCCCAAAGCTGATGGTGCGCTTGAACTCCAAGAGATATTCGCTGTTGTACACATAGAGATAGTTGTTGATGTGGATGACAAACACCACGCCAAAGGCAATCCAGAACAGCTTGCTGCGGAACATCGCATTCACCGCGCCATTGGCGTCCGGCATTAGCGACTTGGCGAACTGCACCACCGGATAGGGCAGATGTTCGTTGTCGGCCCACTGTTTGTGAAAGACCAGCGCCAGCCCCGTCAAAGCCAACCACAGCAATATGAACATCGGCAGCCACAACCCCAAGGCGTCCCGCCAAGCCGGCCAAGGCACGTCGCGAAAACGGATATGGGCCGCTCCCGGCGAAGTCTGGCTGCCTTGCACAAAAGCCAACAGCGCATTGCCGTCGTCATAATCCGGATCGGCCAACATGCGTTTCGGCAGCAAGGTCGTCGCCGGTATCAGCGTATTCGGGTCCTCGCCGGGCAATTTCCAGCTCGAATCGGTCTTGGCGTAGTGGTGCGGCAGCATCAATGCCCGGGGCAGCAGTCGCATCATACTCGAATAGGGTATGGAACAGGCCGGCAAAACCAGCGCCAACAGCACAAACAGTTCCTTGGCCGAAAAAGGCCGCAACCAACTCAGGCGCGTTCCCGGAAACAAGCGCCGCAACAACGGATTGACCACCAGCACCAACGGCAGCAAGCCGCCAAAAACCGACATCGGCATGTGGTTGCCGACAAACATGGTCTGATACAGCACCGAGTCGTTGAAATAGGTCACGCCGCAAATAATCGCCGCGCCCAGAAAAGCCAGGGTAATCGCCCGTGATGTCATGTTTATCCTCGTATGCACAGGCCGCCCGCGCCGCCTCGCTGCCGGCGCAATCGAACGGCCCTGACGCTCTTACTCCGCCTTAATCGTGAAAGTCAATTTCTGGCCGAAGGCCGTACGCTGCCAAGCCATCAGCTGCAACGACACGCTGCGGCTGCCTGCCGCGACCTCGCCGAGGGCAATTTCCGCAAAGGCCACATCGGCGAAGCGCGGCGTATCCTGCGGCAAGTGAGCCGCCACGGCGTCATCAGCCATAAGCACGACATCGCCCGTGCGCAGCTCGCCCTGCGGCGCCAACCACGCTGCCTCCTGCAAATTGCCCAATTCCACCCGTACTACGATGGCTGCGCCCACAGGCAGGCTCAGCGCCGGCTGCGCCAGGAGGTCATGCCAACGGCCATCTGCCAGCCGGATTTCCGCGCGGTTGAACTCGGCGTTAAGATATTTAGGCGGATTCTTGCCCGTGGCGGATACGTTGCCCACCGCCAGCAGCGGCGTGTCCGCCGATGTCGTGCCGGTGCCGGCGGAGTAAAGCCGCAGCATCCGGCCGGTCTCCCGAGCCTCGCGATAGGCGTCGCGACCAGTATTGAAAGCCATGTACCAGTAGCCGCCGGCATGAGCATCACGATCAACCACAAAAGGCAAATCGCCTTGAGGATAATCCCGCGGTTGCTTCAGCAGCGGCGCGTAGGTAAGCAACAATTCGGCGGAGGGCCGCGGCGTGCCGTCGGGCTCAGTCATGCCGAAATCACTGCGCTCATTGACGCGATAGCCACCCGGCCACCACCACGGCGCGGTGCCGTTGGCGCCGGATTCCAGCACCATCTGGTATATCATCTCGTGATAGCGCGTTGATGCCGCCAGACGCTGCGGACAGACCGCCATGACGCCACGATCCCAGATGTTATTGCCGAACTCCGCCCAGATGATCGGTTTGCCATTGGACGCATAATGCACAAAGCGAGTCAGGAAGCCGGCGGCATTCCGCCCATCCTCGCTGTTCGCAATGGAGTAGGCTTCCGGGCAGATGAAATCCAAGTGTTTGACCGGACCCGTCAAAGCAGAATCATGCGGCAGAGTATTGCCCTTCCGGAAGCTGATCAGCTGATTGGGCACCAGCTCGCGCATGGCGCGTATCGCCTTGCCCCAGCGCGCCGATGTCACATCGTCCATGAAACGCCGATAGGCCGCCATCATCACCCGCCAGGGCCCGTCGTTGTTGAAACACTTGTCTTCCGGCGAAATGACCTGCCCGTCCTTGTCCCGCCGCGGCTCGTGCTGCCAGTCCGCCAAGGCG
>JAAZKQ010000214.1 GCA_012799755.1 Lentisphaerota bacterium
ACCCATGATCTTGCAGGTCTATCCGCCCGCCGACCGCGCCAAGCCGCGTAACCTGTCGCAATGGGCCATTTACGACCCCGTCGGCAAAAGCAGCGCGGCCTTCGCCCGCCTGGGCTATGCTCTGCCACCCGTCAACAGTGTTGCCACCCTGCCCGCTTCCACTCACACCTTGGTCATTGGCTGTGGCGCGCTGGACAACGCCGCGGCCGCCGACACGGCGCTCGCCGGTCTCGCGGAACGCATCCGTAGTGGTCTGCGCGTATGGGTTCTTGAACAAACAGCCGAGACCATGAACGCCCGCTTCGGTCTGCGCGCCTTCACGCCCGGCGTCCGTCAAGTGTGGGTTCGCCAAGGCGAGCATCCCTTCCTTCGCGGCATCAGCAATGACGATCTTGCCGACTGGCGTGGCCAGACCACCCTCGGCCCCCTCGACGGCCCGCCCGCAAGCCTTGACGAGAACCAACGCCCCAAGCGCACCTGGCGCTGCTCGCAATTCGGCGTCGTCGCTTCGACCATCGTCGAAATGCCCCACGTCGCCGCTTTCAGCCCCATCGTTGACACCGGCTTTGATCTGCGCTACAGCGCTCTCTGGGAAGTCCAGGAAGGCGCCGGCCGCATGGTTTTCTGCCTCCTGGACGTCAGCGACCGCGCCGGTAAAGACCCCGTCGTTGATACGTTGCTGCACAATATCATCGCCGATCTTGACCAGCCCAAGCAGGCTGGCGCTGCCACCGTGCAGCTCGTAGCGTCCAGCGCCGACGCGCCATTGTCGGCCCTGCCCGTGAACAGCGCCGTCCCGGCACTGGCCGCTGCCGGCCCTCGCCATGTGCTGGTTCTCCCGCGCGGCTCCGCCGCCTGGCTGGAACAGCATGGCAAAGCCCTTGCTGAGTATCTCACGCGCGGCGGCCGGGCTGTGGCTGTCGGTCTCACCCTCGCCGAAGGCCAGGCGCTGAGCGCCGCCGTCAACAACGCCTTCAGCGTCAGCCGCGAAACCCATTGGCTCAATCCCCTGCGCGGCGCAGTCCCCGCGCCATTCGCCGGCGTGTCACCCGCAGCCATCCGTTGGCGCTTGAAACTGGAATGTAGCGTCGTCAGCGCCGTCCCCAGCAACGGCTGGCGCAATGACAGCGGCGTGCTGGCCACTATCCCTGTCGGCAAAGGCCTCATCGTCTGGCTGGCAGCCACTCCGGCGGACTTCGACGCCAAACAGCGCCCCGACCTGGTCTTCAGCCGCGTCAAGACCGAACGCCTCATCGGCAGCGTCCTGGCCAATCTCGGCGTCCAAGCCGGTCGCAGCTGGGCCGCTGCGCTTGAAAAACCCGCCGGCGACGACAGCAAGCGCGAGGGCGACTGCTACAGCGACACCCGCCGCCTCCGCGACGATCCCTACGCAACCATGCGCTGGTGATGACGGAATAGGCAGGAGAACGCGAGGGGGAGGAGGAAAGAGCCCATTGGGTTCTTTCCTCCCCTCGCAAAAACCTCAGCAGATCAGGCCTTGCCTTCGATGGCTTTGAGCAGGCGCAAAGCGGTCTGTTGCCGTGGTGCGGCGGGCTGCGCGTCACCGAATTTGGCGAAGAAATCCTGCTGTCCGTCGTCCCCGAGAATAGCCCGGTAGTATTTGCGGGTGCTGTCAAGGAGCGCCTGCGCTTCGGCGTCACGGCCGAGTTCCCGGAGAGCCAGAACCTGGCAATAGGGCACCTCAAGATAATTCAGGCGCTGATTCAGGATATTTTCTGGATAGGTCTTTGCCACAGCCCGCTCGAAGGCCGCCGTCGCTCCACTTGTGTCGCCCAGCGCCTTGCAGGCCATGCCGACAAAGTAGTGCAGCTGATGACTGCGCACATCATGGTAAGGCCGCCCCACACCAAGATTCAGCGGATAGTCCAACGCGGTGACGAAGTCCTCCTTGGCGGCAGCGGCGTCGCCGGCCGCCAGGCGCAGCTTGCCACGACCGAGATGGGCGTCAACAAAGGCATCGTGGACAATCACTTCGTTGCCCTCCCAGACGTAGAAGCGCCGCTTGCCGATCAGCGCCAGCGCTTCATCATAACGACCACACTGATTAAGCAAGATAATTTCCCGCAGCAGCAAATCGTCCCGTTCCTTGACCACGTCCTGACGGGCTTGCAGGAATTCCAAGCGTTTCTCGGCAGGCTGTTTCTGCCGTTCGGCAATACGGTCCAACTCGCGCAAGAAGATGGGATTGCCGGGTTCGCAGACCATGGCCTCCTGCATCGCTTGGTCGGCTTCATCATGCCGCTTGGCCTTGGCATAGGCCTGACTCAGACAGAAGAAAAGATTGCCAAGCCGCAGATTCAGCTCACGGGCCTTCTCCCAGGCCGCCAGCGCCTCAATGGGCCTTTCCAGGTAGCGCAGCAGACAACCGAGGTAATACCAGGCCCGGCCGTCTTCCGCATTCAGCGCCAAGGCGTTACGCAACACTTTCTCGCTTTCGCAACGGAAGGGGAAGCAATAGTCAGCCGACGCGGCTGCGCCTTGTTTACATGCAGCCCGCGCTTCCTCCGACCGTCCCAGTCGGCTCAGACAATACGCACGGTAGTAATGCAGCAACGGATAGCTGCCGCCCTCACCCAGCTGCCGCAGCGCGCCCTGCCAACTGCCGGCATTCATGGCCACACAGGCATTTTCCAGTCGCATTTGCACAGGATCAGCCAAGTGATAGCCGTCGTCATACACCTCGCCGGCAAGGATGCTTGCCAGACGGCGGGCCCGCTCGCTGGGAACTTCCTGCAACAACTCTCCGGCTTGCAGCGGTCGTTTCGTCGCCATGGCGATTTCCGCCAGCGCGTATCGGGCAGTCTGCCGCCAGGCCGGATACCAACATGCCTGATACAGGCAATCTTCCGCTTCGACGTACTTCTCCTGCGCCTGCAAGACAACGCCGAGGTAATAGAACGCATCGCCGTTTTGCGGCGTGGTGTTATTGGCGGTGGCGCGGGCGACGGCCCGGCGCAGCAGCTCTTCGGCCTCCTGCCACAAGCCCTGCTTGGCACGGCGAATGGCGACAGCGATGCAGCTCCGATAATCGCTTGGGTCCCGTTTCAGCGCCTCGGCGTAATAGGGCTCCGAGCTGATCACGGCGTTGTGAAACTGCTCCAGACGCTGTGCGGCGTAGTAGAGTTCTTCGACGGTCGTGAAGTCTTCGGGCTTTGCCGGCGGCTTGGTCAGCGTCGGCGTGATGGCCGGCCTGGCGCCCGGCTCGCTGTAGCTGATGACCGGCTTGCCGTCATTCGTCTTCAGACTCAGGGTCATGCCCGGCGCCAACGCCTGCGGCAATTCAGCGGCAAACACCTTGGTTGGCGATAGATCGGCCGTCCAACTCTTGATGACTTTCCCGGCACTGTCCGACAAGGCCACCGAGGCGCCGGCAAAAAGCTGCGTGGCTTGCACGCCGATGAAAATACCCTGCGCCGTCGCCGACAAGTTGATCGCGGCCAGTGGATTGGCACGCTTGACCACGCCGATCTCGCGGATGGGATAGAAGAATTGTTCGGCGTACTTTTCCTCGCCGGGTTGCATCCAGGTGTAATCCGGTTGATTGTCCGAATAGGCGCCGGCCATCAGTTCCAAGTACGGGCCATTGTCGTCGGTGAGATTCTTATCCCAGGTGCGGGCGTGCTCGTTGTTGCCCCAGAGGAAGAACTTCTTGCCCTCGGCGTAATGCCGATCCGCACAGATGATTACGCCGCTGCGCCGCCCGTGATCGTAGCCACCGAAGAAATTTTCCCGGCTCTTGCCGCAGAAGAACGAGCCGGGCGCCGGATGATTCTTCCAAAAACTCAGATCAGTCTGCTCAAAGTGCACGCCCTTGAAGGTGCCGCTGAACACCGGCCAGTCGCAGGCCTGATCCTTGGCGTGATGCACTGCGTAGGTCGTGTCAGGCGGGAAAATGACTTGATAATCCTCATTGGCATGCACGGCGGCATTCGCCCAGTAGAGGAAGGAATGCGGCAACGGTGTGTCGTTGCGGAAACGCAGACGTACCCGCAGGCAGGAACTATCCGGCGCCAGGCACAGGCCCACTTCCGAACGCAGGCGGTGACGCCGTTCGGTCTCAGCTAGCCAGATCGTCGCTGAGCCATCGGCGCCCTCTTCCAGCCGGTAGTCAATGGGCGTGAAGGTGGTCGTGCGGTGGTGATGGGGAAAATTCCACTCAACACCGCCGGAAAACCACGCTCCCAGAACGCCGATCAGCGCCGGCTTGATGACATCCTGCCTGTAGAAAAAGTCATAGCCGTTCACCTTGTCCACGGCGCGGAAGAGACGCCCGCCCAGTTCGGGCAGAACGCAGAAGCTCACGTAGTCATTTTCCAGAGTGAGACAACACCATTCGCGGTCGCGGCGGTCGGCGGTGAGCTTGTCTTGCAGCGCGTAGGGATAGACATGCCCCTGCGCGCCCTGATTGCCGCGCCCTTCATAAAAAATCGGCACCGTCGGCGAAACACCAATGCCGTAGGTCGGAATGGTCAGGACATCTTCAACAAGGCGGGTTTTGTGCATCATTGAGTTGTCTTCCAGATAGAGGTGGAACCTTCTTGCAACGCTGTCGCCGAGACAGCGAACAACACGATATCAATCGCCGCTCAGGCATTGCCAATGGCGGCTAACGCGCGCGTCAGCGCCGCGGCATTCTCAGCCAGCTGATTCTTGTCCCGCTGGAAACAGCCGATGGCGGCGATGTCGTTGGGCTTGAGTTGGCTGAAAGTCTCGCGGAAGGCCTCTTCCACAATCGCCGGCGTCTCTTCGGCGCTGCGATGGTAAAACAGCTGACCGCCGGCAAACACCTTGAAGGCAATGCAGGGCTTGCTGACCTGCCGCAGCGCCGACAACATCAACGGTCGGTCTTCGGCGAAAAACTTGATGTGTTTGGGCTTGCCGGTGATGAAGGAGCTGAGCTGTCCCTCGCCGCGTTTGCGGGTGTTGTGCAGGCAGCCCGCATAGAAATCGCAGCCCCACTCTTCCTCTTCGGCCCGCAGAATCGTTTCCGGCACATGGGAGCCCAGACCGACGTACAAGCCGCTGTCCTTGATCATCTTGATGCGGTCTTTGATGACCTCTTCCTTGCCCTGCTCCATCAAACCATCAGTCGTGGTGCCCTGATGATAGATGCCCAATGGCTTCAGTTCCAGCATCTGCCGCAGGTTGACGGCAAAATCCACGGGCGCAAAGGGCTGGAAGATGATCTTCAATTCCTTGCCGCTATTACGGTAGTGCCGCAGCGCCCGCAGCATGAAGTCGCAGGCCAGTGGCAACCAGGTGTTGTACCCCAGGCGCAGCCCCTCGTCCATCGCGGCATGCACCGCCGCCTCCGTGTAGTAATCCAGCATCTCATCCTTGGAAATCAGCTCCGGTATGTAGCTGTGGCCATTGACCGGATTGTCACCAATGATCAAACGCGACACACGCCTGCCCAAAAAATCCACTTGCGGCAACATGGCAAGGCCCTCCTGAGATCACTCATCATGACAGGTGGAAAAGGCGACAAAACTACGACGCTATCAAGTGTAAGCGCCATTCAATGCTCTGCAACCAGCCGCAACATTTTTTCCCGGCCAAAGGATAAGCGGTCTGCCGTTGAACATTGTTGTCCCCGCAAGCTGCTATGGACAGTATGGACAGTATGGACAATGGCACATGTTGTCCACAGCTGTCTGTCTTGTCCACTTTTACCAAAAAGCGCCTGTTTCCCGACCGTGCAGTGGCCTTTCAACCCGCAACGTGACATGATTCCGCAAACGCATCACTTTGCGCCGTCGGCGCTTAACCATGCTTAACCCCAGCCTTCAGGCTGGGGTGGCGGCGCCCCATGAGGCAGTGCCTTGTAAAGGCACAACAGCAGAAA
>JAAZKQ010000215.1 GCA_012799755.1 Lentisphaerota bacterium
AGGCGCAACCCCGGGCTGGTATGTGCTACGCTTTCAGCGTGCAATTTTGTCGTTTGCAGCAGGATTTTGGCAAACGACGCCAAACGTGCGGCTTCCAGCCGCTTTCGAGCACGCATTGCCCCCCTGCCGTTACTTACATCCAGCCACGTCTATTTTCAGAGAGTGCCACTATCAATCGGTGACCGGTTACAAAACAACACCGTTGCCGACGCGATTGCCGGCGTTGGCAACGGTGTTGTCGTTTTGTTACAAACTTCCGCTGTGAGCCGAGAGGCGCGGCGGCGGGTGGCGGCTGCTTATTTATCCCCCAACGACGACTTCGGGCGCGACGCCGACGGAACCGAGGAGGAGGATGGCGAAGGCCATGACGAAGATGGCGATGGTCTCAATGACACCAAGGGCGATGAGGTAATTGACGAAGCCCTGGCCGGTTTCCGCGAAGGCGTCACAGGCGCCGGCGGCGGCGCGGCCTTGGAAAACGGAGCTGATGCCGAGGAGGATGCCGGCGAAGAGGCCGATGGCCAGGCAGGTGGGCCAGCAGGTCGGGTCGCTGGTCTTGCCATTGATTATCAGCATGAGAATGAGGCCGTAGATGGTTTGGGACATGGCCACACCGGCGAGAATGGACAACTGGAAGGGCGCCATTTTACCTTGGAGGTAACATTTTTTCCAGGCGCCGATGGCTGAGGCGGCGGCGACGCCGCAGCCGTAGGTCGAGCCGAGCGCGGCAAAGCCGATGGCGCAGAATGCCCCGATCTGCTGCAATGCGATTTGTGTGGATGTAAGCATGATGTTGTTCTCCTTGGATGTGGGTCGTTGGGTGGGTCTAACTTTTGGTGTGAAAGTATGTTGCTGTGATGATTATAGCTTTTCAGGACAGTTCCTGTTTGCTGAGGGGACGATAGGGTTTGCCGGACCAGGAGACGTCCATGTGGCCGGAAAATTCCAAGGTGTTGAGGCGGATGCCATGCACGAGCACGCCCATGCCCGCCAAGGCGACGTTGAGCAGGTGTCCGCCGGCAAGCACCAGCAGGCCAATGGGGATCAACCAGGGTGAGAGCTTGTAGAGGCCCGCCGTCATGTCGTTGAAGCTGTTGGCAATATAGAAACTGGACATGCCGACCGCGAAGAGGCGGATGTAGGAAAGCACGTCAACGAAGCTGTTGATGAAGCTGAAGGGCGCGTAGATGACATCGCCCATGTTACGCCAGTTGATGCCGCAGCTGAGAATGAGCAGGAAACCGACGAGGTACAGTGCCTTGGCGAGCACGCCGAGATCGGATAGCGCACCGCCATCAACAATGAGCAGCTTGGCCAACAGAAAGTTCGCCCAGAGGAAAAGCCCCCAGCCGATGTGGCCGAGCGCATCGCGGATATTGCTGCTCAGGAACGTGCGCCAAGCGCGGGCCAGGGACAGATGGAAGGCGCCGACGAAGAAGCAGAGCAGTTTAACGTGGTTGCTGGCGGCTTCTCCGCCTTCGGTGAGCCAGGCGATGCCGGAGAGGACGCGCGGCAGCTTTTCGTTGGGAATGGCGAACCAGTTGCCGGAGAGCCAGCCGTAGCCTAAGATGCACAAGCTCATGCACAGGAGAACATTGATGGCGTCGCGTTTTTTGGCATCGGTATTTTTGGCTCGCAGGACCAGCAGGATGATGGTGAAGAGCAACCCATAGCCGGCGTCGCCGACGAGCATGCCGCAGAAGAGCGAGAGGAAGATGAGCACGGCGATGCTGATATCAATTTCACGATAACCGGGGAGGATGCCGACGAAGTCAAGGATTGTCTGGGCCATGCTGAAACGCCTGGGGATAGTGAGCAGCGTGGGCACGTCCTCGTCGTCCTCCGGGATGTCCTCGTAGCGGATTGCCCAGCCCTGCTGGCGGACGCAGGTGCGCAATTCGTCAAGGCGTTTTTCCGGCACATAGCCGCTGATGAAAGCGAGGGTCTCACCGCCGCTCATGCCGTCACGCGCCTTGGCGAAGGCAATGCGTTCCTGGAGGACGTTGCCGAAACTTTCGATGGCGCTGGTGGCGTGGGCGGCGATGTCACGCAGCTGCTGCTCCAGGGCCTGTTGCTTCTGGACGAGCTCGTGGATTTGCTGTTCCCAAGCGCGCCGGTCGGTATTGTCGGGCAGAGTGACGCGTGGGAGATTGACGTCGTCGAGGGGCGTGAGGGAGACGACGGCGAAGTAGGCCATGGCGGCTGTTTCGCTGACCATGTGGATGGCGGCGCCGTCGGGCAGTTCAGGCAGGCGCGTCGCTGCGCTGGCGCAGAGGGCGATATGGACTCCCTGTTCTTGCAGGGCGCTCAGCTGAGCCTTGTCAAAGGAACCCCATGGCTCGAGTTGGGCGTAGGCATTGCGAGCCAAGGCGAGCTCTTCATCAATGCGTTTGCTTTCGGCGATGATCCGATTGACGTCTTGGATGGCTCGTTCTGGGTCAGTATCGGTAGGATCAAGTTCGACTCTAAGGCTTTTGCAGATGACGAGGACGCGGTTGAGTTGTTCCTGCTGGCGGATGAGCTCATCAAGCTCATCGGAAGCCGGTGGCACGCATGGCAGCACATGCAGCGAACCGAGCCGCTGCATGGCGGCGACGGTGCGTTGCCGCTCGTCGGCCAGGCAGGCGATGGTTACTTTTTTCATCGGTTCAATCACGGCAAAACTCCGGGTGACGATAGCCACAGCCGCGGTGCTGTGGCGCGGTTGCGGCCTTCGCTGAGGCTGCTATGCTTGCAGGGCTGCATTACGTTGTGCGCATTTGCCCTTGGCTATTTTGGAGCGACCGACCGAGTTGGTCTGTTGGTCGCCCAGGTAGATATTGATCATGCGGATATTTTCTTTGGTTTCAGGAATCTTGACCTTCTCGAAGAGATTGACGCGCTGGGTGACAACGCGCAACTCCTGTTCGAGGAGAGCGAGCATTTCTTCAAACAGCTGTCGGCGCAGTTTGAGTTCGATGTGTTTGCGGGCCATGGCCAGTGCGTCGTCAAACCACGGCGGAGTGAGGAAGAGATCGTAGTCAATATCGTTGAAATCAACACCCAGGAAGACTGGCACGTCAATGCCGGCGACATTGCGTTCGCCGATTCGCCAGGCGCTGACGCTGAGGAGCTCGCTGAGGCCGGCGGCTTCGGGCCCGGCGAGGAGCGCAATGGTGGTGGCGCCTTTTTCGGTGAGCTCGGCGACCTGTTGATCAAGGCCGGCAATTTCCTCGCGGACGTGCCGGACCTCCATTTGCAGCTGTTGTTTTTTGAGCTGCAAGGTCGGCAGGTAGCGCTCAAAGCGCTTGAGGGCGTCCCGCTGGAATTTCAGTTCATTTTTTGTCAGTTTAACTTTGGCCATAGGTCAGGGCTGTCTGGACGGGGCGTGGCCCCGTCAGTCCTTTTTATCCGAGTCGTCGGTTTTCGGCCAGAATTGTTTAACCAAGTCGGATTTGATGCCGGTTTCGGTGGGTTGGAAACACTCCGCCAAGGTTTTCCAACCAAGGTCGAGAGCTTCTTCGAGCGGGATATTGACGCTAAGGTCCATCATGCGCTGTTCGAACAAGGCGCCGTATTTGAGCAATTTGTCATCCCAGTTGCTCATACGGAAGCCCATGGATTGCTTTTCGAGAGATTCTTTGTATTCGGCGTAAAGGCGGATCATGTTGTCCATAAGCGCGCGGTGGTCGGCGCGGGTTTCGCTGTTGACCTGCTGTTTGAGGCGGCTGAGCGAGCCGAAGGGCTCAATACGGCCGTTGACGAGGTAGAACTGGCCCTCGGTGATATAGCCGGTGTTGTCGGGCACGGGGTGGGTGACGTCATCGCCGGGCATGGTGGTGACGGCGAGAATGGTGATGGAGCCGGCGGTTTCGAAGTCAACGGCCTTTTCATAACGCGCCGCCAGCTGGCTGTAGAGATCGCCAGGGTAACCGCGGTTGGAGGGGATCTGTTCCATGGTGATGGCGATTTCCTTTAGCGCATCACAGAAGTTTGTCATGTCGGTGAGCAGCACCAGTACGCGTTTTCCCTCATTGGTGGCAAAGTGCTCGGCGGCGGCCAGGGCCATGTCCGGCACCAGCAGACATTCGACAATGGGGTCGGAAGCGGTATGGATGAACATTACCGTGCGGGACAGCGCGCCGTGCTCATCAAGAGTTTCCTTGAAATACAGGTAGTCGTCGTATTTGAGGCCCATGCCGCCGAGAATGATCAGGTCAACTTCGGCCTGCATGGCGATACGAGCGAGCAGTTCATTGTAGGGCTCGCCGGCGACGGAGAAGATCGGCAGCTTCTGGCTTTCAACGAGGGTGTTGAAGACGTCAATCATGGGCAGTCCCGTACGGATCATGTTGCGCGGGATAATACGGTTGGCGGGATTGACCGAGGGGCCGCCGATATCAATGAGATTGTCATGCAGCGCGGGGCCCTTGTCGCGAGGCTGGCCATTGCCGGAGAAGATGCGGCCGAGCAGGGCGTCGTCGGCGGCTATGCGCATGGGGTGGCCCAGGAAGCGCACCTCGCTGTCGGTGGCGATGCCGCGGCTGCCGGCGAAGACTTGGAGGTAGACCCGGTTCTTGTCCAGGCGGATGACTTGTGCCAGCGAGGTGCCGCGGTCGCTTTTGACTTCGGCGAGTTCGCTGTTGGCGACATTGTCGGCCTCGACGGTGATGACGTTGCCGCTGATCTGGATGATACGGTGGTAGATTTTTCTCATGCTCGGCCCTGCTGGCCGGTGACAGCTGCTGTCATGCCGGCGCTGGATGGTGATGTCAGGTGGTCTGAAAAGGTTGTGGCCGCCAAAAGCGGCGATTTATACGGCTCATTGGCCATTTTTGATGAGCGAGTTGATTTTTTCTTCGGCGGCTTTGAAGGTATCGCTTCCCCAGGGGCAGTAATTCCAGTCAATGAATTCCTGGCGGAGACGCTGGAAGAAGGAGCGGGCGGCATCTCTGTCGGCGAAGCTGAATTTGTGCCGGATGACGTCCAAGAGTTTATCGAAGACATATTGCTGGCGTTCTGAGCCGCAGGCGCCGTCAATTTTATCAAAGGTATTTTGCTGGAGGTAGACGGCGTCAATGAATTCCCCTTTGAGGTACTGGACGAAGTCGCCGGTGGGCGTGCCTTCTTCACCGACGACTTTCATCATCTGGTTGACTTCATCGCCGGCGCGGAGCATATCACGTGCCTCATTGATCTTGGCTTTTGGGATGAGGCTGTTGTACTTGCTCCAGCTGTCAAGGGGATGGATGGCCGGGTAGCGGCGGGCATTGGCGCGGTCGCGGGAGAGGGCGAGGAAGGAGCCGACGACCTTCAGGGTCGCTTGGGTGACGGGCTCTTCGAAGTTGCCGCCGGCGGGGCTGACGGCGCCGCAGATGGTGATGGAGCCCTGGCTATCATCACGGAGGCGCACCAAGCCGGCGCGTTCGTAGAAGCCGGCTACGAGAGATTCGAGATAGGCGGGGAAGGCTTCTTCGCCGGGGATTTCTTCCAGGCGACCGGACACCTCGCGCAGCGCCTGCGCCCAGCGCGAGGTCGAGTCCGCCAGCAGCAGCACACTCAGGCCCATCTGCCGATAGTATTCGGCCAGGGTCACGCTGGTGTAGATGGATGCTTCGCGGGCGGCAACGGGCATGGAGCTGGTATTGCAGACGATGATAGTACGGTCAATCAGGTGGCGACCGGTGCGGGGGTCCTCAAGGTGCGGAAATTCGCGGAGGATTTCCACGACTTCGCCGGCGCGTTCGCCACAGGCGGCGACGATAACGACGTCCACTTCCGAACGTTGGGAAAGCGCATGTTGGAGGACGGTCTTGCCCGCGCCGAAGGGCCCGGGGGTGCAGAAGGTGCCGCCCTTGGCGACAGGGAAAAAGCTGTCAATGATGCGCACTTGGGTAATCAAGGGCTCGCGGGGCATGAGTTTTTCATCGTAGCAGGTAATGGGAATCTTCACCGGCCAAGTCTGTACCATGGTGATATCGCGTTCCTCATCACCGTTCTTGGCTTTGGCGACGACCGTATCAATGTTATAGGCGCCGGCGCCGGCGGTCCAAGTGATTTCCCATTCGCCGAGCCAAGCGAAGGGGAGCATGATGCGGTGGGTGAAGATGCCTTCCGGGACGCTGCCGACCATATCGCCGGCCATGAGCTTGTCTCCGACCTTGGCGGCGGGGCTGTAGTCCCAAGTCTTTTCGCGGTCAAGCGGATAGACGTAGAGGCCGCGTTTGAGGAAGTAGCCGGCTTGCTTGGCCAGTTCAGGGAGGGGGTTTTGCAGGCCGTCGTACACCTGCGTGAGCAGCCCGGGGCCAAGTTCGACAGACAGCAGCTCGCCGCTGAACTCGACCTTGTTGCCGACCTTGATGCCGACGGTGCTTTCGAAGACTTGGATGTCGGCTTCACGACCGCGCACACGGATAAGCTCGCCTTTGAGGCGCTCGTTGTCATCGGTGACGACGAAGGCGACTTCGTTCTGAATAACGCGGTCATCAAAGGCCACGCTGACCATGTTGCCGTTGACGCCAGTTACTTTGCCGGTTGGGAGCATGTCACTCATGTCTTTTTCCAAATTGGGGCGCTGCCGCCTATCGTTGATCGCTAGACAGAGGGCGGATTCCGCCTCTCTGAGTTATGCTGATGTTGATTCCTGTTGTTCTTTTGCTTGGTCGAATCCCTGTTCCACCAGTTGCTGGTAGGTCTTATTGCCGACGTCGAAGTTATGCCTGGCGTATTTTTCGCTCAGAAGGAGTCCCAATGTATAGAGTTCAAGCGTGGCGACATCGAATTGACGCATGAAGCTGAGCTGTTCGAGTTGCTGCCAGCGCAGGTGGTCAATTGCCCGTTCGCGGTCGCGCGCCGTGGGCTGATTCATAGCGTCTTCAAGGTGCTTGCGGTCGCCGGAGTAGAGGTCTTCGCCGTCGCGAAGCCAAGGCGAAGCATTTTTGCGCAGCTTGACGGCGCGTAATTCGGCGATGGCATTGCGCAGGCTGGTCTCCCACTTTTCCCAAGCGGCGATGGTGGGACTGGCGGGCTGCCCGCCGGGAATGAGACTGATGGCCTTGAGCTGTGCGGTCAGCTTGGGGCCGAGATGCTCTTGGCAGGCGGCAAGAAAGTCGCCATAGCTCAGCGGGGGCTTTTCACCCCAGCGCAGGGCTGGTAAGGAACTGATAAAATAATACAGGTCAACGGGCATGAACGGCATTCCTGACGTGGTGACCGGAGAAACCGGCGGCCGGAGAACTAGCTGCTCTTATCGGCCTTGTCGGTGATGATGGCGGCCAGACGCGGATTGACATAGGCCGCGACGGCTTCAGCGAGCGCCTGGTCACTGAAGTCGTAAGTCACGTCATTGTCTTTGAATTGCAGCTTGAAGCCGCTGCTGAGACTGCTTGCCGGCGCCAGCTCGCAATGCCGACGCAGGTCTTCGCCGAGGGCGGCCTTGACGACCGATTCGAGCTCGTCGAGCTGGGTTTTGGGGAGGAGCACCCGTAGATCGGCATTGTCGCCGGAATGGGCCAGGTAGGCGCTGATGACTTGGCTGAGGATGCCGGCAAGCTGCGCGTTGTCCCGCAGGGTGTTTTTCATGACGTCCCCGGCGGCTTTGCGGACGCGTTCTTCGAATTCGCCGCGGAGGGCGAGGAGGACATCACGGGCGGCTTGGCGGAGTGCTTCTTCGCCTTTGACAGCGAGCAGTGATGATTCCCTCTCGGCGTCACCGACGATTTGGCCTGCTTTGTCTTTGGCATCCTTAATGATATCATCGGCTTCTTTTTTGGCTTGTGCGATGATATCCTGCCGTTGTGCATCTATTTTTTTAAGTTCCTGCTCTGAGAGTCGGTCCAGCAAGGCCTGTAATTCGTCTGCCATAGTTGACTGCGCCCTTATTTTTTGGAAAAAGCGAGCGACGGCCAGCGGCGTCTTCCCGCCAATCGAAGAGTTTTTACCTGTATCCTATATATCCTGGAGATGGCCCTCCCCCGGCGACCGCTGTCATGGCTGCATAGGGGGGGGAGCGAAGACTATCGCATAAGGTATTGCTGACTTTTCGAAAAAACAAACGTCGCCGGTGCAGATACTGTTTTGAGCCTTATTGTACAGGTGCCGATGTTTGCTGCCGGCTTGTCTTGTGCGCGTGGCAGTATCATGGCGCGCCCTATTCGTATCGTAGGAAGAAGAGACGACGAACTCATGGAATTATATCTGACCAATCGCAAACGCGGGGCTTTTCCCGATAGCATGGCCTTGAGTCCCGAGGACATGCCCGTCAATGTGGCGATCAAGGCACTGGACCTGGCTGCCTCCAGCAAGAGCGGCGTGGTCATGCTCAAGGGCAATGAACCGGCAATCTACCCGGACTTGGATGCGTTGCTGGCGGCCTGCGCCAAGCGCAACATGAGTATTTTTATGGAGACGAGCGGGCTGATGTCCGACGGCGCCAAGACGCTGCTGGTAAAGTCATCAGTTAATCTGCTGTGGCGCGTGTACCGACCGGAGTTCTACTCGCCGGCGGATATGGCTGAAATGCGTGTCAATTTGCAAGAGTTGCTGGCGGCACAGCTCTCGGTGCAATTCATCGGGGTGGCTGACGACCCCGCCGCCAACTACGAATTTCTGCCGCAGCTGATGGCGGAATTCGGCGTCAAAAAGCTGATCATGCGCGCGGATTGCCGGACGCCGCTGGCGCAGCGGCGTCCATTGGCGGCGTGGTGTGCGGCAAAAGCGCCGGTGTTGCTCAAGGACGGCGTGGTACTGAAGATTGACTGCGGCATGCCTTCCTGTTTGTTCTCAGATGAGGACTACGGACGCCTGGCGAAGATCGGCATGGGCTACGGCCAGTGCGTGCCCTACCTGGGCGTATTGCCTGATGGTCGGGTCTGTCATTGTCGGCACATGGCGCAGCTGCCCGGTCCGCAGGTCGCGACGTTCAAGGATGAGAATGCCCTCCGGCAATACTACTTCGCGGTGTTTCGGGATTTGCAGTGGTATTTGCAGCCATTCGCGGACTGCCGGCAATGCCAGAGTCTGGCTACTAATCAGTGCACCGGTGTGAGCATGGCCACCAAAGCCATTGCCGTTCAACAAAATTACGCGCGGCTTAAGGCCGAAATCGAGCAGGAGGGAGAAAACGCCAATGGGGAGGAACACCAGCGCCGGCTCTGGCAGATGACCGAGGCCGCGTTGCTGTTGGCTTTTTACGCCGACGCCATTGAATGCCTCGAAGAACTGCGGCGACTCGAACCCGCCAACGGCGATGTCCATTATCTCCTTGCCAGTGCGTACTGGGAAAATGGCCGGCTCAGCGAGGGCGAAGACGAATTCCGCAAGGCCGCGCGACTCGTGGACAATCCCCTTGTTCCCCTCGGCGAACTGCATCGCCGACTCTATGCCAACGGCAACCTCATCAAGGCGCGCCTCCTCCAGGAGGAAATGCGCCGCGTCAAACAGAGCATGGACGAAAAAAAGGCCGCCGGCGAGAAAAAGACCGAGGCATAAGCCCCGCAGCCCGTCTGCGGACGGGCTTTTTTGTTTCTCCGGCCGCGCCAAGGGCAAAAGTTTATCCCCATTTATCCACTTGTCCGCGACGGGGATGACCACGTCCACGACAACGCGACTGCTGCCGGCTACGCTTTGCCTGCACTATCGCCAGCCGTTCACAACCCCAAAAAGAACGCTAAAAAGTTGCTTCCCTTTTGCTTCCCTTTTGAGGCAAAAAAGGGGGTAAAACGGGGTAAAAACTGGGAAGGCGGGCAACAAAAAAGGACTCACGGTTTTTGCCGTAAGTCCTTGATTATGAAGGTGGTGGTAGGGAGTGGATTCGAACCACTGAAAGCATAGCTAGCAGATTTACAGTCTGCCCCGGTTGACCACTTCGGTACCCTACCAGCCGGGAGCTCGCAGTTGACGAAACATTTTCTGCGAACGAGCCACTACAATAGCCGCCGTTGTGCATTGTGCAAGCAGGGAACGGCGAAAAAAGGGAAAATGTTGTAACCGGTCACTCATTGATAATTGTCCGTTTCCTATTGCCTGGCAGTGGAAACCATTTTTCGTGTCTGCTATGTGGCACGCCTTCAGCGTGCTGTTTCGGGTGGGGGCTTCCCCGGGGTTGCGCCTGCGGCGCAACCCCGGGCTGGTATGTGCTACGCTTTCAGCGTACAATTTTGTCGTTTGCAGCAGGAAGTTGGCAAACGGCGCCAAACGCGCGGCTTCCGGCAGAGTAGAAGCGGCTTTCAGCCACTTTCGGAGACGCCCCGCCAACCACCCCCGCACCGTCACCTGTTTCCCAGCCGTTCGGCTGGGCCGGCAGGACAAAAAAAGACGGCGATTTCCGACGCCAGCAGCCGACATGCGGCCAAGCTCGTAACGTCAAAATCGCCGTCAAGAGGAAAAGACGGTGATTCCTGACGCCAGCTTCCAACAAGGTGGCCTGCTCGTAACGTCAAAATCACCGTCATAAAGAACTATCACCTGCCTGTAGGGATATTCCAAGCGGGGAAATGGAAAAATGTCAAAAATGTAACTGGAAAAAGTAACCGCATGCTTTTTCGCGCATGGGTGTTTGACATGGCGTTGTGCTGTGTTATTGTCATTCTCGTTTGAGTTAATTTTATTTAACTATGAGTTAATAATTTTATGGCTGCTCCATTGATTCAGTCTGTTAAGCATGCGTTTCGGGTGTTGGATTTACTGGCTGCCGGCGAGGCGAATCTGAGTTCTCTGAGCCAGTCTTTGGGCTTGAGCGCACCGGGCACCCTGAAGATTGTCAAGACCCTGGAGTCGCTGGGGATGATCTGCCAATGCGCTGACAAGCGTTATCGGCTGTCGGTGGGCTGTGGAAAGTACGCGCGGGCCTATTGCTCGCAGCATCCGTTGCGGGAATTGGCTCGGCCGATATTGGAGCGGCTCTCATTGCAGGAGAATGACCGGGTGGTGCTGTCGGTTTTGCAAGGGGCTTTGCAAGTGACGCTGTTGGTCGTTGACTCTCGTCAGTACCTGCGTCATCCCGAATTGGAGATACCACAGGGGGCGCATCCAAGTCTGCAACTGGCGACGGGACGGGTGTTGCTGGCGAATGCGCCTTGGGAGTGCGCCCTGGAACAGCTCGCATTGTATCCGGCGGGGTATTTGCCGGCTGATATTCGCGATGAGGACGGCCTGAAGGCCCTACTGGCGAAGGTGCGTCGCGAGGGCTATGCGTTGGTGCCGACATCGCAACCACAGGTAAGCTACCTGGCGGTGCCGGTGCGTGGTCACAGCGGCGCTGTGCTCGCAGCATTGGGTATGCATATCACTGCGCCCAAGAAAATTGATGATTCGTTAGCGTTGGCGCGGCAGGCTGCTGCTGAACTAGCCAACGCGGTGGTTCCATAGGAAAAGCAGGAAAGGTGGTGGCGAGATGAGTACGATTATCGAAGCAGCGAGAGAATTGCCGGTTATTGACGAGGTGGATGTGGTGGTTGCCGGCGGTGGACCGGGCGGATTTCCCGCAGCGGTGGCGGCGGCGCGGCGCGGCGCGCGGGTTCTGTTGATTGAGCGTTATGGCATTCTTGGCGGCCTGGCCACCGGTGGCCTGATGGGGCCGCTTTTCGGTTACGCGTACCGCAAAACTGACATAATCCTCGGCGGCATACCTGTTGAAATCCTGGAGCGACTCAAGGCCCTCGGCGGCGTCCACCCGGACTATGTCAAGCAAAAGGGCGCCATACAATTCTTCCCGGAAATGGTCAAGCATGTCGCAGATCACATGGTGGTGGAATCCGGGGCAAAATTGCTTTTGCACGCATGGGTGGTAGACGTTGTGCGCCAGGGCGACCGCATTGACGCCGTCATCATTGAGAGCAAATCCGGCCGCCAGGCTGTGCGCGCCAAGTACTTCATTGACGCGACCGGCGATGGCGATCTGGCCTATCGTTTGGGTTGTGACTATACCAAAGGTCGTCCCGCCGATGGCAAGACGCAGCCTATGGGAACCAAATTCCGCATTGGCGGCGTTGATATGGTCAAGGCCAAGGAACACGATAAGGCAAGCCGCGAATTCGTCGCCAAGGCCATTGCCGAGGGGCGTATTCCGGCCTATCACACCTTTGCCGGGGAAGTCAGCGACCAGGGGATTACATTGCGACCGGATGAATCAACGCCGACCGTCACGCGTTGCGCCGGCGATGCCACCAACGTGCATGATCTTACGCGCGCCGAGCTCAAAATCCGCCGCGATACCTTGGCCATCGTGGATTTCTACCGGCAGTTCGTGCCGGGCTACGAAAACTGCTATCTCATGGAAACGCCATTTTCAGTGGGCGTACGCGAGACCCGGCAAATTCTCGGCGAGTATGTCCTGACAGGTCACGACGTGCTCAACAGCCAGCGTTTTGACGACACGGTAGCCCGCGGTTGCTGGTTCATTGATATTCACTGTCCGCTTGGCCGCTACAATGGCCGCACCAATCTCTGCGACAAGCGTTGCACCATCGAGCCGCCTTGCATCATGAAAACCAAGTATCCCGATCAGCTATATGACAATATGTTCGGGTTCAAAGTCGTTGACGAAAACATGTGGTACGACATTCCTTACCGCTGCTTTGTGCCGAACAAGTCGTCGAATCTGCTGGTGTCGGGGCGTTGTTTGTCAGCCGACAGCGGCGGCATGGCGTCAGCGCGGGTGATCGCCACCTGTTTCGCCATGGGCGAGGCCGTCGGCGCGGCTGCTGCGCAGTGCGTCAAGAAAGGCATTGCGCCGCGCCAGGTTGATGTCAAGGCCTTGCAGG
>JAAZKQ010000216.1 GCA_012799755.1 Lentisphaerota bacterium
AACCTATATTCGGCAGTTGGCAAGTTTGCCGCCGGGTAGCGTGACGCCTCCCGGCGGCGCTGCGGCTGTTAGCGCTTCGCCAACACATTAGCCTCATAGGTTTTGACCTCCGGTAGCCAAGCTGTGTCCAGCGGCACATCTTCGTCCTCGCAGAACTTATCCCAGATCGCTCCGAATGGCAGCGTCTTTGCCGCCTCAGTCAAAGCCAGACGTGACGTGTAATCTTTGCGCTTCTCGGCATTGGTCATCAGCTTAACCGGTTCGAGCATGGCAAAGAGCAGTGCCTTCTGCATGGCGCGTACGCCGATCACCCACGCCGCGATGCGGTTAATGCTGGCGTCAAAATAGTCGAGCCCGATGTGCACGCGGTTGAACTGGTTGAGACGCACCAGCTCCTGGGCAATGGCGATAAGGTCATCGTTCACAATCACCACGTGGTCGCTGTCCCAGCGGACGCCGCGGCTGACATGGAGCAGTATCGCCGGTACGAACAGCAGGCAGGCGGAGAGCTTGTCCGAGATCGTCTCCGTCGGATGGAAGTGGCCGGCGTCCAGCGTCAGCGCCTTCTGGTTCTTGACGGCGTATCCCATGTAAAACTCGTGTGAGCCGACCGTATAGCTTTCAGTGCCGATGCCGAAAAGCTTGGACTCAATGGCATCCAGCATGTACTTGGGGTTCAACTTTTCTGCGAAGCAGACATCCAACGCGTCATTCAGAATCTTACGGGGTGTCGCGCGGTCGGCCGGAATATCCTTGAAGCCGTCCGGAATCCAAACATTGTTGACACAGGGCGAGCCCAGCGCTTTGCCGATGGCCGCCGCGATGTGTCGGGAGGCGATGGTGTGGCGAACCCAGAAATCGCGAATCTTCTTGTTGCGGCTGGCGAGTGTGAAGCCGTCGGATATCGGGTGTGCGAAGAGGGTCGGGTTGAAGTCCATGCCCAGCCCATTCTTTTTGGCCCAGGCGATCCAGCCCTTGAAGTGTTCGGGTTGCAGCGCGTCGCGGTCAACCTTCTTCCCTTTTTCGAACTCGGCGTAAAAGGCGTGTACGTTCACGCGATGCGAGCCGCCGATCAGCGCGAGCGCAAAATCGAGGTCGTTACGCAACTCTTGCGGCGTACGGGCGCGCCCTGGATAATTGCCGGTCGCCTGGAGGCCGCCCGTGAGATCGCCGTCAAGGGTCTCGAAGCCGCGCACGTCATCGCCCTGCCAGCAGTGAAACGAAATCGGGATTTTCCCCAGTTTTTTCAATGCTGCTGCCGCATCAACACCAAGTTCCGCATACCGCTCACACGCCAGTTTGTATGTCGCCTCAATGTTCTTTTTGCTCATGGATACTCTGCTCCTATTTGGTTTCCATCATGGAATTGATAATAAATCGCTTTTCAGGCGGCATGGGCGCTCGCCCACTGGAACCGGTCTGAAGGAGCGTAATCATGTTGTGAAAGATAGCAAAGTCAGCCTGATGCGTCAATTTCAGATTCGGAACCAGTCACGTCCTGAAGTCGCAAAACAAGCCTGATGTTTTTTTGAATGCCGATCAAGGCGCGGCAAAGTGGCGCGATCATTTGTCTATTCGCGTACGTCATCGTTGTGTCGCTTGAAGAACTACTTTGTGGGAGACTGCCAGAACTGTTTGCTCCCGACATCCATGAGGGAGAGAAAGCCGCCGCGTCCGAAGGCTGCCCCCGTATCCATCATCCAGAGATTTGCCAGACAAAAGGGCCGGGTTTGCCCGAACACCTGTGTTCTGGTATGGCCGACATAAACTTCACGGAATCCATCCACTTCAAATGGTTCACCGTTCTGATGGGCGCGCCAGGCCATCTGGGGTAGATGACGGCTGCTGGAATAGTCGTATTCATCCTGAAGCTGGAAGGGCTTGTGCGGGTCAAAGCCGCCGTGGATGAAGAGCCGCCCATCATCAATATAATACGGCCGCAAAGACA
>JAAZKQ010000217.1 GCA_012799755.1 Lentisphaerota bacterium
CCGGAATTCTCGGGGTGGCCTTTGGCGGCGACCGCGCGGGCAGCTACGAGGAGAGCAAACTCCAGCTTTTGCGCAAGATTGGCGAGCGCAGTCCTGAGCCGGAACTGGCCGCCTTGGAAGAACGGGTGTTGAGCGAGGCCAACAGTCTCGGCATTGGCCCCATGGGCTTTGGCGGCAAGAGCAGCTTGTTGGACGTCTTCATCGGCTGGCGTTGTCGCTTGCCGGCTTCATTTTTTGTGAGTATATCGTATATGTGCTGGTGCTGTCGGCGCCAGACAATGATCATCGGGCACGGAGAAAATTAGTCAGAGAAAGGCATTGCCATGAGCGAGCAGGTATCCATTGTTCTGGTGGGCATCGGTGGTTATGGGAACACCTATGTGTCGGCTTTGCTGCAGAGCGAGGACAAATCGTGGCGCCTGGCGGGTGTCGTTGACCCGCTGGCGAGCAAGGCGCCGAACTACGCGGCTTTGCAAGAGCTGAAGCTGCCTTTCTATGCTACCATGGAGGAATTTTACGCTGAGAACAGCGCGGACCTGGCGGTGATTGCTTCGCCGATCCAGTTCCATTGCGCGCAGACCTGCGCGGCGTTGGAGCACGGCAGCAATGTGCTTTGCGAGAAGCCCATCAGCGCGGTGATTCAGGAAGTCGAACAGATGATTGCCGCTCGCGACCGCGCCAATCGTTTTGTGGCTATCGGCTATCAGTGGTCTTTCCATCCAGTTACCCAAGCCCTCAAGGCTGACGTGCTGGCGGGGCTTTTCGGTCGGCCGATTCGCCTGCGGACGATGGCCTTATGGCCGCGTACCGACAAGTACTACGGCCGCAACAACTGGGCCGGCGCGCTGCAGAGTCCCAAGGGTGACTGGATTCTGGACAGCCCAGTCAACAATGCCTGCGCGCACTATCTGCACAATATGCTGTACGTCATCGGTTCGGCGGTGGACCGTTCGGCGGCGCCGGCGACTATCCAGGCCGAACTTTATCGGGCCAACCCCATCACGAATTATGACACGGCCGCTTTGCGCGTGATGACCACCTGCGGTGCGGAAATTCTCTTTTACACGACTCACGCCGTCTCTCGCAGTCTCGGCCCGGAATACATCTTTGAGTTTGAGAAGGGCACCGTGACTTACGAATACAAAACCAGGATCGTCCGCGCGACTTTCCGCGATGGCAGCAGCAAGGAGTATGGCTGTCCCGACTCCCACTACACCACGAAATTGTGGGACGCCATTGCCGCCTGCCGCGGCGAGCGGCAGATCGTCTGCGGCCTGGAAGCCTCAATGATGCACACGCTGTGCGTCAACGGCGCCCAGGACTCGGTGCCGGCGGTCAAGGAATTTCCGGCGTCGTGGGTGTACAAGGCCGGCGTGCCCGGCAGTCAGGTACGGGTGATGCCGGGCTTGGCCGAGCAGATGCTGGCCGCCTACAAGGCCGGAAAACTGACGAGCGAAGTCCAGGAGCAGTCGTGGAGCCAGCTGGGGGACGTCGTGCCGTTGCGCAATTATCACCACTTCCCCAGCCGCTAAGGGAGCTCTGCTCGCGGAAAACTGCCCGGCGAAAGCCGTAGACAGGAAAGAAAAACATGCGTTTGTGTTTTCTCATCGTTTTCATCTGCTCCCTGGGCTGTTGGGCGCCGCTCTCAGCCCGGGCAGCGGGCGGGGCTGACGCGGTCGGCGCGCGCAACCTGGGTGATTTCAGTCGCGACGCGAGCGGTTGGCTGAGCCGCAGCTGGCTTGCCGACGGCAGCGCCAAGACTGAGCCCCTGGCCCTGCGCGCTGCCGCCGACAATGCGCCCGGCGGGCTGCTCATGCCCTTGCAGTTCCCGGGCAAGCAGGAATTCGTCGCCCCGGTCGTCGTTGCTGACGGTTGGTTGGACGCCGGCGCCCTCGAATTCGTCTTCGCTGTGCCGCAGCCACTGCCGGAAACGACGATGATCACGATTTTCACCAAGGACGCCGATCATCTCTGGCGGCAGCAGCGCCGGCGCTTTCCAGCGCCACAGGACGGCGTTGTGCGGCTCAGTGTGCCCATCCGCGGTCGTGAGGCGGTCACCAGCTGGGAAAGCTGCGGCCACCAACGGCCCTGGACGGCCTTGACGGCGCGTCTTCTTAGCGAAGTCGGCTGCAGCTTTGAGCTGGATAGCGGCGCCAGCGAGTCTTTTACCGGTGAGCTCGTGTTGACGGCGCTGCGCCTCTTGCCGCCGCAGGCGCCGGAGCCCTTGCGGGTTCTATCCATGAGCTACGAGCCGCGCAGTCCGCTGTTGGGTGAACGCGTGGAGTGGACGCTGCGCCTGTCAGCTTGGCCGACAGCGCCATTTGATCTGAAACGGACGCGTATTGTGGCCGAAATCACTCCGCCGCATGGTCAAGTCGAGCACGCTTATGGCTTTTACTATGAAGATTTTCTCTATGACCGCGAAGAATGGGATATGACCAAATGCCTGACGCCCTATGGCGAGCCCAGTTTCAAAATCCGCTACTGCCCGCGGGTGCCCGGCGAGCACAGTGTGCGCATCAGCGGTGACATTGACGGCGAGACTTTCAAGTTGCCGGGAATGCATTTTCATGCTCGCGAGAGCGCCGAGCCCTATCGCGGCTTTGTTCGTCGCGACCCGGATTTCGACCAGTTTTTCGTGCATGACGACGCTACGCCTTTCTGGGGCTTGGGCATCAATGTGCGTTCGCCCTTTGACAACCGCTATCAACAGGTCGCGCCCTACAGCCAATGGCAAGACCGGGGTTTGGCGGCCTACGAGTACCTTTTCCGCAAGTACCGCGAAAACGGCGTCAATCTGGTGGAGGTGTGGATGTGCTCCTGGTGGCTGGCCTTGGAATGGATCAATGATGCGCCGGGCTTCCACGGCGTCGGCCACTACAATCAGTACCGCGCTTGGATGCTCGACCATATTCTGCGTTTGGCTGAGGAAAATGGCATCTACCTCATCATCGTGCTGAACAACCACGGCAAATTCGGCATGACTTACGACACTGAGTGGGCGCGCAATCCATACAACAAGGAGCAGGGCGGCTTCCTGGACAAATGCGAGGACTACTTCACCGACGAGCGCGCCCGTGCCGCCTTCAAGCAGACGGCCGATTACATCCTGGCGCGCTGGAGCGCCAGTCCCAATGTCTTCTCTTGGAAGCTGTTTACGGAAGTTGATCTCACCGGCCCGACGCTGAGTTTTTATCACGATCCGTCGGTGGCGGCCTGGCATCGCGAGATGGGGGCCTACATGAAGGAACAGGACCTCTACAAGCACCCCATCAATACCCACTGGATGCTCAGCTATCACCGCATCAACGACGCCATCGCCACGGTCCCCGAGCTGGACGCCATGGCTACCGACGCCTATTACAGCGGCGGCGGCACCGCGCAACTCATCAATCTCCTGCGTTCGGGACGCGTCTTCGCCAAGGAACGCAAAAAGCCGCTGATGATCACCGAATACGGCGGCTCATCCTATGCGGATAGCATGGGCAACCTGATGAAACAGGTGAGTATCGGCCTGTGGACGGGATTTTTCAACGAGGCCGGCATCATCCCCATGTACTGGTGGTTTGCGCTGGTGGAGGAGAAGAATCTCTATTACGAGTACCGCGCGCTGTCGCGCTTCGGCAAAGACGAGGACAGGCGCGGGCTGGAATGTCGCAACTATGATCTGAGCGGCCAGCCCATCAACGTCAGTGAATTGCGCGGCAAAGACCGGCTGCTCTACTGGTTGTTCGATAAGGAGTACTACCTGACCGATCAGGAAAATGTGCTACCGACGCGGCGCGAGAACGTCGTGCTGGCATTGCCGCGGCTGGATGTCGGCCAGTACAGGGTGGAAATCTGGGACCTCCAGCGCGGTGAAGTTCAAGAAGAGCGGTCGCTGGCGGTGGCCGGCGGCGAGGAAGAAGGCCAGCGGCTGAGTTTGCCGCCCTTTACCGCGCATACAGCTCTCAAGATCAAGGCCGCGCCGCCGCCTTTGCCCAAGTAAGCGGTCACGCATTGATAACAGACAGACATTTTTTATCCGCAGATTACGCAGATTTGCGCAGATTTTTTTGAGAGTAGGCAGCTTGGTATAGGAAGGTTGATGTGTTTGCGTTTTTCTGTTGCCTCTTTGGTTTCCAGCGCTGAAGGCGCAAAACATACCAGCCCAGGGCAAGCGCCCAAAGGCGCGCCGCCCTGGGTGGAGCGTCTCTCCGAAATTGCAGCCTGTAGGGGTGCCACATAGCCAGACACGAAGGATGGTTTCCACAGCACGGCAGTAGAAAACGGCCAATGATCAATCGGTGACCGTTTACTGCCCAATGCCGGCGGCTGATGATTTGGGTTTGGGTCTTTCGCCGCGTGTGATACATTATGGGGTCAAGCGGCATGGGGCGTTCCTTGAGCGGCACAAGTGCGCCTGTTGCAATGACATGCCTGGAAGTGAGTGCGGGGCATCCGGTTCATGGCTGGGCACAGCCAGCGCCGGGTGCTTTGTTTTGCCGTTGGCGTGCCGGCCTTTTTTGGGTGCCTGGCCTGCCGATAGTGGTTCGTGCGTAGTAGGGATTCGAGTGACTCAGGTGTCAGAATGTAAACAAAGGATGAAGACATGCCTTCAATAGTTGTGATTGGAACCCAATGGGGCGATGAGGGAAAAGGCAAGATCGTTGACCATTTGGCGGCGAAGGCGGATGTGGTGGCGCGTTATCAAGGCGGCAACAACGCCGGTCATACCGTGGTCGTGAAGGGTGTGGAGCACAAACTGCATCTTCTGCCGTCGGGCATTCTCTATCCGGGCTGTCTCTGTGTTATCGGCAACGACGTGGTAGTTGATCCGGCGGTGCTGCTCAAAGAGATTGCGGGGATGCGTGAGCGGGGCGTTGATGTAAGCGGTTTGCGCATCTCGAACCGCGCTCATGTCATCATGCCCTATCATCGTCTGCTGGACCGCCTGGAAGAGGAGCAGAAGGGCGCCAACAAGCTCGGCACCACCTGCCGCGGCATTGGCCCTTGCTACCAGGACAAAGTCGCCCGCACCGGCATCCGCTTCGTATCGCTGCTGGACAAAGAGACCTTCGCCGCCGAACTCAAGCAGTGCATCGCCATCAAGAATCCCATTTTGACCAAGGTGTACGGCCAGGAGCCACTGGATTTTCAGGCCATCTATGACGAATATTGCGGCTATGCCGAAAAGCTGCGGCCCTTTGTGACGGAGACATCGTTCCTGATCAACCAAGCGATTGCCAAGCAGCAAAAAGTCCTGTTTGAGGGCGCCCAGGCAACTATGCTGGACCTGGACTTTGGTACATATCCCTATGTGACTTCCTCGCATCCGGTTGCCGCCGGCGCCTGCATCGGCACAGGCACTGGCCCCAAGAACATCGGCAAGGTCGTCGGCGTCGTCAAAGCCTATTCAACTCGCGTGGGCGAAGGGCCTTTCCCCACGGAGCTGCTCAACGAAATCGGAGAGAAGATTCGCACAGTCGGCCATGAATACGGCACGACGACGGGGCGGCCACGGCGTTGTGGCTGGCTGGATCCCTGCGGCCTGCGCTTCGCCCGTGAGCTCAGCGCAATTGATTGCATGGCCATTACCCGCTTGGATATTCTCGACAGCTTGCCCAGCCTGAAAATCTGCGTGGCCTATCGCTACCGCGGGGAGCTGCTGGATGCCTATCCGGCAAGTTTGAAAGTCCTCGGCGAAGTCGAGCCGGTCTATGAAGAACTGCCTGGCTGGCAGTCGGACATTACCGGCATCCGCCGCTATGAAGACCTGCCGGCGGCCGCCCGCGCCTACGTGGAACGCATCGCCACGCTGACCGGCATGCGCGTGGGCATCGTGTCTGTCGGGCCTGGTCGGGACCAGACTATCGTCTGCGAACCCATGTTCTGATGCGGCGATATAACAAAATCGCAAAACGGACGTTGATTGTAGTGAGGGCCGGCTACTGCGAGGAACGCAGCTTGACCGGTCAGCTTACACGTCAACATGAGAATAACAAGCAGGAAGGAAGACACACATGAAAAAGATTTTGCTGCTGGGATTGATGGGCGCATGTTGCCTGGGCTTCGCTCAGGATGCCGCCGCGCCGGCCGATGCTCCGCCACCGCCGCCAGCCGCCCGCCAGGGTGGCCCGGGGCGGGGCCCAGGCCGAGGACAGGGGCCGGGCGGCGCGCCCGCGTTCATCGAACGTTTGCAAACCTCCGCCAAGGAAATCCTCGCTCTCTATGACCTGAATGGCGACGGTAAACTTGACGAGGCCGAAAAGGCTGCCATGGAAAAGGAATTCGCCGATATTGAGAAGAAGGCTCGCCTTGCTCGCTTCTATCCGCAGATCAAAGCCATTGATACGGACGGCGATATGGTCATCAGCCCCGAAGAGGCCGCCGAAGCGCCGGTCAAACTGCGGGAACACCAACAGAAACGCATACAAGAGCGCCAGAATCGTCCTGACCGGCCCGGTGAAGGCGACCGCCGCCCGCCCCGTCGCCAAGGCCCGCCACGCGGACCACGTGGAGCCGGACAGCGCGGAGACAACGGGCAGCCCCCGCCGCCACCGCCCGCCCCGCCTGCGCAGGAATGATGTAGCGCCTATCTCCCGCTGCGGGCTTGTAGCCCGCAGCGTGACATGACCCCGCAAGCGGCCGCCCAAAGCGCTTTCCCTGGCCAGAGTAGAAGCGGCTTCCAGCCGCTTTCGGCTGCACGTTCCGCCAGCCGTCCTCCCCTCGCAAGAGGTCGTCCGAAAAGGGATACGAGGTGATTTTTGCCTGTCGCGAGCGCTTTATCAGCCTTTCTTTAGCCGTAAAGTAGATATGATTACCACCCAAACAGCGGAGAAAAGTTCGGCCACTGCCTTCAGCAACTGACGCTCAACGCCTTGCGGCAATCGCTCTGCGATTGCCGCAAGGCGCTGAGCGTCAGTTGTTGAAGACAGGGACCGAACTTTTATCCGTTGTTTGTGTGGTAATCATATCTACTTTATGGCTAAAGAAAGGCTGATAAAAACGCTTGCAACAGGCAAAAATCACCTCGTACCTCTTTTCGGATGACCTCTAATTGGGTTTTGCGAGAGGCCGAGGGGCGGCGGGGTCATGTCACGCTGCGGGCTACAAGCCCGCAGCACAACCGGAAAACAAGCGCGCTTCGTGTCTGCTATGTGGCACCCCTACAGGGTGCTGTTTCGGGTGGGGACTTCCCTGGGGTTGCGCCA
>JAAZKQ010000218.1 GCA_012799755.1 Lentisphaerota bacterium
GAAGGCTACACCTTCAATGGCTGGAATCCGGCGGTTCCGCAAGCAATGCCTGCTGGTGACATGACCTGCGTGGCTCAATGGCAAATCAACCGCTACACCATCAGCTTTGATTCTCAAGGCGGCAGCGAGGTAGATTCAATCACCCAGGACTACGACACGGCAGTTGTCGCGCCGGCCGATCCCAGCAAAGAAGGCTACACTTTCAATGGCTGGAATCCGGCGGTTCCGCAAACAATGCCTGCCGGTGATACGATTTGCGTAGCGCAATGGACAGCCAATCCGTACACGGTCAACTTCGACGCCAACGGCGGTACGTCGAGTTTATCAGAGCAGACCTACAGTTTCGGCGTTGCGTTCGCTGACTTGCCGACGGCAAGTCGCCCAGACTATAGCTTCTCCGGCTGGTGGACTTCTCCCGACGGCGGCACGCAGATAACCGGCGACACCATAGTGCCTGTGTTGGCGCCTGGATACACCCTTTACGCCCACTGGGAGCTTTTGCCTGATCATTACATTACGACTATATCACTCCATGCCGGATGGAATTTGATTCATGCCAAGCTGAACTTTACCGAAACGTCCCAAAAGAAGCTGCGGGAAAAAAGGGCAATGACGCTGTCTAAAAAGGGCAATTTCTATGTTTTCTGCGAACAGCTGTCCCCGCCTGAGGCATGTTGGGTATTTGCCCCGGCAGATGAGGCGATCACGCTTATTGGCACTTCTCCAGAGAACGTTGATTTTGAGGCCAGTCTGCGATCCGGATGGAATTTCGTAGCGCCTTTGGAAGACTGGTCTTTGATTGGCAGCAAGGCTGTAATAGCCTGGGAGTGGGATGGTCACTTTTTCTACCCGACCGATAGCTTGCGAGGCGGTTTCGGATATTTCCTGTACTGGCTGGGCGACTAAATGAGTCAAGCTTCCCTGGGGTTGCGCTGCAGGCGCAAGCCCAGGCTGGTATGTTTTGCCCTTTCAGGGAAAAACAACAGGCGTTCATACCGTCCATAGCCGCCCCGGGAAACATCACCAAACGCCCGGCAAACAGCAAGCTCGGAGAGCTGCCACCATGAGTAACCCCAGGTGGAGCGAAGCGGAACCTGGGGCCGCCGCCCCCCGAAATCAGAGCCTCGGCGAGGCGACACAAAAAAACACCCCCAAAAACCGAAAAAACCGGCAGGATTGCCCTGCCTGTTTACTGCCTTGTTTAAGCACGGCAAAGAAGTAAGCGGTCACCCATTGATTATTGGCTGTTTTCTGTTGCCTCGCGATGGAAAGCATCTTTCGTGTCTACTATGTCGCACGCTTACAGCGTGCAATTTTTGGTGGACGCCTACCCAGGGCGGCACGCGCTTTCAGCGTACAATTTTGTTGTTTGCAGCAGGAGCTTGGCAAACGGCGCCAAACGTGCGTCTTTCGGCAGAGTAGAAGCGGCTTCCAGCCGCTTTGCCAGGCGCTCCTCTTCCGGCTGTACTGCGGGCTTGCAGCCCGCAGCGGCACATGACCCCGCAAACGAAAACCCAAGCACACGCATATGCACAGCCAGCCATACCGCTCCAAGCGCGCTCAGGCACCGCCCGGGAGCCACGGAACTATGGACAGAATGGACAGAATGGACAGTATGGACGCTATGGACGACAGCACGTACTGTCCATCTAACCTTCACTCTCACGCACTACCCGTAATCGGTCACTCATTGGACAACAACCCATCCTTCGTGTCTGCTATGTGACACGCCTTCAGCGTGCTGTTTCGGGTGGGGGCTTCCCTGGGGTTGCGCCA
>JAAZKQ010000028.1 GCA_012799755.1 Lentisphaerota bacterium
CAGCGGCACATGACCCCGCAAACGGCATCCCAAACGCACGTGGGCCAGCCGATAAGCCACGGAACAATGGACAATATGGACTCGATGGACACCTCAATTCACCCCGTCCACCCTGTCCACCGCGCACTCCGCACACGGCGCCAGCCTGCCCGCCGCCCACTTCGCACAAATAAAAAGCCCGGGTGCCAGGCCCGGGCTGAAATACGTGGATCAACAATCCATCACGGTGCCATTACGGCGACCACTGGCCGTACTCCCAACGCACTTTACTCATAAAGAAGTTCCCCGAGTAAGCAATCTGCAAAACCGGGGCATAATGCTCGGCACTTCCCCCCTTCTTTTTCACATGGGAAAAGCAACTGATAATAGGAAACAAGGTCGGGTCATAGGGTTTGTTGCCATTGGAGCTATCGCCATTTGCCAATTGATATTCTTTGCAGTCGGCAATAGTCGGGCAGCTCGTTGAGTCAGTACCAAACCATCCATGAATAGTAGCTGTGGGTTCGCCATTGTTCATCTGATACAGGTAACTCACATGGGGCACCTGGCGGGAGCCGGAGCCAACATTTGGATCAAAGTCCTTACCTGTGTTCGTGGTGTTTTCGTAAAACTTATTTGCCTGGCCGCCATCAAACGGATGTGGATCATAATCAGCGATGGGATCTTTCACCATTGGACAATGATACACTTTTTTGCTGTTGATGTAATCCGGATACATACACGATATCCACGGTGGGAACCTGCCGCGATTATCCCCCCTGTACATCTCTACGCCGAGACTGATCTGTTTGAGCTGGTTGACGCACTCCGTCTGGCGGGCTTTTTCACGGGCTTTGCCCAAGGCAGGCATGAGCATGGCCGCCAAGATCGCAATGATGCCAATGACGACCAGCAATTCAATAAGAGTAAAGCTGCGATATTTTTGCATGGTGATCAAATCTCGCTGTTGTGTTCTTGCTGCGGTCCTGCGTGGCTCCTTGGCCCCCAGCTTCGTCTCAGCATACAAACGCATTAACGTTGAAAATTATTGATTTATCAGAGGGCACCAATGATTTTTCTGATCGGATATTGCCTGGCCTGCAAGGGCTGATCCGGCTGTTTGATCCGCCTGATCCGTCTGATCAGCCTGATCGGCCTGCTTGATCAGTCTGATCCGTCTGATCGGCCTGCTTGATCGGTCTGATCGGCCTGATCGGCCTGATCGGTCTGCGCAAAAAGACACCTCCCCCGACGCCAAACAGCCCCTCCAAAAATAATCTGCGTTAATCTGCGTAATCTGCGGATAAAAAACTATTTACTTTACCACGATATTGACCAGCCTGCCGGGCACGGCAATGGTCTTGACAAGCGTCTTGCCGGCGATGTGCGCCTGCACCTCGGCGTTGGCCAGCGCCAGCTCGCACATTGCGTCCTTGTCGGCATCGGCGGGCACGGCCATGCGCACGCGCGGCCGACCATTGATTTGAATGGCGATTTCCACCGAATCGAGTTTGAGCTTTGCCTCGTCGTATTCCGGCCACGGCTCGTAGGCCAACGTCGTCTCATGTCCCAGACGCTGCCAGAGCTCCTCGGCAATATGCGGCGCCATTGGACTGATCAGCAACACCAGCGTCTCCATGGCCTGGCGATTGCGCTTGGGCGCGCGACCGAACTCATTGACCGCGATCATCAGCTGACTGATGGCCGTATTGTAGTCCAGCGTCTCGATGTCCTCACTGACCTTCTTGATGGTCTGGTGCAACAGCCGTTCGCTGTCACGGTCCATCGGCTCATCGCTGATTTCGGCACAGAGCCCGCCGTTTTCAGTATCAATAATCATCCGCCAGAAACGGAAAAGGAAGCGGTGTACGCCTTCAACGCCCTCGGTATTCCAGGGTTTGACCTCGCGCAGCGGCCCCATGAACATCTAGTAGAGCCGGAAACTGTCGGCGCCATAGCGCTTGATGATATCGTCGGGATTGACGACATTTTTGAGCGACTTGGACATCTTCGCCGGCAGCATGGTGAGTTCTTCGCCGGTTTCCTTGTGGAAGTACTTGCCGTCGCGATTATCCACGAGATCGTTGGCCACGAGGGCGCCACGACCGTCCTTGTAGGAAATACCCAAGATCATGCCTTGGTGGATAAGCCGTTTCCAAGGTTCCGGATGGCTCACATAGCCCAAGTCATAGAGCACCCTGTGCCAGAAACGCGAATAGAGCAGATGCAGCACGGCGTGTTCAGCGCCGCCGATGTAGAGGTCCACCGGCATCCAGTACTTCTCTTTTTCGGAGTCCCAGGGCTTCTGGTCGTTATGCGGATCAATGTAGCGCAGGTAGTACCAGCAGGAGCCGGCCCACTGCGGCATGGTGTTGGTTTCGCGCTTGCCGGTCTGGCCGGTGACGGGATCGCGATAATTCAGCCACTCCGTCGCGCGGGCCAGCGGCGGCTCGCCATCGGGCGTGGGCTTGTAGTCGGCCAATTCCGGCAGCAGCACGGGCAGTTCGCTCTCGTCAACCAGCTTGACGCTGCCATCGGCCATGTGCACCAGCGGGAAAGGCTCGCCCCAGTAACGCTGGCGCGAGAACAGCCAGTCACGCAGGCGATAATTCACCGTTTCCTTGCCGATGCCCTTTTTCTCCAGCCAAGCGGAAATGCGCTTCTTGGCATCGTCCACCGCCAAGCCATCCAGCGAGACCTCGTCGTTGGCCGATTGGAAGAGCGTACCATCGCCAGTCCAGCAGGCACGCCCGGCAACGACCTCAGCAAGCGCCACGCCCGCCGCCGCGCAGTCCGCCTCGGTCGGCTTCAGAATGCAGACAATCGGCAGGCCGAATTTACTGGCAAACTCGAAGTCGCGGGTATCATGAGCCGGCACGGCCATGATGGCGCCCGTGCCGTAGCTCATGAGCACATAGTCCGATATCCAAATGGGTATCTGCTTGCCGTTGACTGGATTGATCGCATAGGCGCCGATGAATTCGCCGCTCTTGTCCTTGTTCAACTCCGTGCGGTCCAAATCAGACTTCTGGTGGCTGGCCTCCACATAGGCCGCGACGGCGGCCCGGCGCTCGGGACTCGTCAGCTTGGCCACCAGCGGATGCTCGGGCGCCAGCACCATGTAGGTCGCACCGAACAGCGTGTCCGGCCGGGTGGTATAGACGCGGATGCGCTCGTCATGGCCGGCGACGGCAAAGTCCACATCAGCGCCGGTGGACTTGCCAATCCAGTTGCGCTGCATTTCCTTGGTGCCCTCGGGCCAATCCAGCTCGTCAATGCCCTCCAGGAGCTTTTCGGCATACTCGGTGATTTTGAGCACCCACTGCCGCACCGGCTTGCGCACCACCGGATAATTGCCCACCTCTGAACGGCCGTTGATGACCTCTTCATTGGCCAGCACGGTGCCCAGCTCGGGACACCAGTTCACCGGCTGCTCCGACTGATAGGCCAGGCCCTGTTTATAGAGCTGGCTGAAAATCCACTGCGTCCACTTGTAGTAGGCCGGGTCGGTCGTATTGATTTCCCGATCCCAGTCAAAGCTGAAGCCGAAGGCCTCCAGTTGCCGCCGGAACACCTCGACATTTTTGGCGGTGGTCACCGCCGGATGCGTGCCGGTCTTCACCGCGTACTTCTCGGCGGGCAAGCCAAAAGCGTCCCAGCCCATCGTGTGCAGCACGTTATAGCCCTTCATGCGCTTGTAACGGCACCAGATGTCCGACGCGGTATAGCCCTCGGGATGGCCGACATGCAAACCGGAGCCGGACGGATAGGGAAACATGTCAAGAACGTAGAGCTTCTCGCGAGTATAGTCACAATCCACCGCCTTGAAGGTCTTGTTCCGTTTCCAATAGTCCTGCCATTTCGCTTCGATCGCGGCAGGATCGTACTGCTTTGTCCGTTCGGCCATGAAGCCATCTCCTCTTCACTGAATACATCGGCTACGCAAAGAAACCAAGAAAAACACTTAATATAGCCCACGGCGTCGCAAAGGATATTCACCCGCAGGCATTTCCCAGCTATTCGCGGTAAGCGGCCACCCGTTGATAACTCTGTTCCTGCGGTCATTCTGACCGCCTTGCTGCCAAAACATCTTTTCCCTGGCATTTGAGCGCTGAAAGCGCGAGCTATGATAGCCCAGGGCAAAGCGACGCCGAAG
>JAAZKQ010000219.1 GCA_012799755.1 Lentisphaerota bacterium
ATGATGAACTGGATGGACGCCACTGCGGCCGTATTGCCATTGCCGCCGCCGGGAAAGCCGTCGGGCATGCGCCGGCCCTTGAACAGCGGATCAAAGCCGGGATCGCCGGCATGCCGCAGGCGAAATGTGAAAGCCTTGGTCGCCCCGGGCGGCACACAGGCGCTGCCGAGAGCGCAGGAGCTGTTTTCCAAGCAAACCTTGAAAGCGGCGCTGCTGTCCGGACACAAATTGTCCAACTCAAATGACAAATAGCGATAGGCGGAAAAATCCCAGGTCGTGCCCGTTGCCGGCAGGAGCCGGATGTGGGGCCAAGGCGTCACGCAATCTAGAGTAATCACCGCATCATTGACGCCCTCGGGAACCACCGTAGTGACCGTCGGATGCGACATCTGCACCTCCGTGGTCTTCCACAGCACGGGTTCGCCCAGACACAGCTGCCCTGCGATCACCAGTATTGACAACACCACCAACCTGTCTCTCATGCCTGCTCCTTTTTTACTTTCTGTTTGCACTCACAGATTTTACAAGACAAAGGGCAACACCCCGAAGCGGTCTACTGCTTGCTTCTGAGCATGGCCTCAGCTAATTTTATGCCATCTATCGCCGCTGACATGATGCCACCCGCCATGCCGCCGCCCTCGCCACCAATGTAGAGCCTGTCCATGCTGCTCGCAAGGCTGTCGGGCCGACGCATAAAGCGCAGCGGACTGGACACCCGCGTCTCCAGCCCGACCAATAGGCCACGCGTGGCAAAGCCGCGCGCCTGCCGCTCAAAATGCCGCAGCGCCAGCGCCAAGGCGTCATAGGTTCGTGGTGGCAACAGGCTGTCCAGCCGCTCCGGCCGCAGTCCCAGTTGGTAGCTGCTGCTCGCCGGCAAAGAACTGCTGCGGCGCCGCGCCAGAAAGTCCTCCGTGCGCTGGGCGGGACAATCGTAGTTGCCGCCGCCGCTGACGAAGGCCCGCCGCTCCAGCTCGTCAAGAAATGCGAAGGCCGCCGACGCCGTTGAAAACTCCTCGCCGGCAATGGTAGACACAATGGCCGAATTGGCATAATGGCCATCGCGTGCAGCATTGCTCATACCGTTGGTGGACAGGTGTTCGTGCTCGCAGACCGCCGGAATGATCAGGCCGCCGGGGCACATGCAGAAGGTCGTCGCTCCGGGCGTCGGCGCCGGTGGCCGCGATGAATAAAGATACTCCGCCGGCCCCAGTGCCGGCAGCGACTCCGGCCGGCCATAGCGCAACTCGTTGATGAAGCTCTGCTCATGTTCAATCCGGCAGCCGATCTGAAAGCCCTTCAAGCTCGTGCTCACTCGCTTGCTCAAAGTCAGAATGAAGTCCCGTGCGCTGTGGCCGCAGGCGATGAGCGCTGCCGGCGCCGCCAAACGGCTGCCGTCAGCCAGCAATACGTGCGAAAAGGCCCGCCCGCTCGCATCGGCTGCCACATCCACTACCCGGCAGTCCCACTCAAAGCGCCCGCCCAACGCACAAATTTCCTGTCGTAGCCGCGCAATGATTCCCGGCAGACGGTCCGATCCCACATGCGGGTGGCTGTAATACAGTATCGCCGGATCAGCCCCCGCCGCCACGAAACTCTCCAACACATAAAGGCTGCGAGGATCGCGCACTCGTGTGAACAGCTTGCCATCCGACCAGGTGCCGGCGCCGCCCTCGCCGTAGAGATAGTTGCTCTCGGGATTAACCTGCCGCTCCGCCAAGAAACGCTCAATGTCAAGCCGCCGACGCTCCACATCGCGCCCACGCTCAAGCACCAATGGCCGACAGCCCGCCCGGGCCAAAACCAACGCCGCAAACAAGCCCGCCGGTCCCGCGCCAACCACTACTGGCTCCC
>JAAZKQ010000220.1 GCA_012799755.1 Lentisphaerota bacterium
CGCCGCGGCGGGCAGACGCAACTTGGCGCCAAAAAAGTCCCGCCAAGCCGCGAGGATGGCGTCACCGGCGCCCTCATCCGTCGGCACGACGCGCTTCAATGCCCGCCGGCAGCGGGCAGCGGCCTGTCTGGCGGCAAGCAAGCCCGGGTCGGCATGACGCCGACGCCAGAAATGCAGGAACAGCCATAGGGCGCCGTACACCAGCGGCATGACCACGCAGAGCAACAGCCACCACGGCGAACGCCGCCATTGCTGCAAGCCCACGCGGTGGTTTTTCAGGATATCAAGGCCCGCCACGTTGGCGGCGATGCCCTCGCTCCAGGCGCGCAACTCCGCGCCACCGGGCGCCATGATTGGCGCGGCGCGGCCCTCCACATCCATGGCCGTCACCGTGCTGACGGCTTTCACCGTCAAGGCTATGGGCTGCGTCGCCGCCGTCGCATACTGCCCGGTCTTGGAATCAAAGTACGGCAGCTCTATCGCCGGTATGGCGTCCAGCTCGGCATGGCGCGCCCGCAGCGTAAACTGAAAGACCTTCTCGCCATTCTCAATCGTGCCGGGACTCACATCGGAGACCTTGAAATCGCCGTTGAGGGACTCCTGCGCGCTAAGGTCCGGCAAACGCACGCCATCCAGATAGACCGGCCCGCGCAAACGCAGGGTGACAATGATCGGATCGCCCACGCTGACTTCCCTGGGCTCGGCGCTCGCCTGCACCGAACAACTGCCGACGATGCCGCTGTAATTGGCCGGCCGACCTGTTGTCGGCAAATCCCGCACGACAAGCTGCTGCGAGCCGGAGGCCACACTCACCCGACGCATCCGCCTACTGCTGAAAAAGTCGTCCATCAGGCTGCGCCGTTGCCGACTGCCGCGCATGTCCTCAATAGCGAAGACCACGGAAGACGCCGGCAGGGTATAACTACCTGCCTGCTTGGGTATCAGGGGCTGGCTGAAGGTCACTTGCGTCAGCTGACGATTCTGCCAGTGCCCGAGGCCTTGACGGCCAATCATGGTCTTGCCCTGCCCGATGTCAATGCGCAGGTATTCCTTCAGGTACCGCTGGTCTATTTCCGGGCTGTACTCCGGGAACCAGAATTCCTCCATCGCCAGCACCGGCAGGTTAAAACGAAAATCGCCCACGCGGCGACCGACATACCAGTTCCAGGTAAGCATCAGCGGTTCGCCAACGTAACATTCCGTCGCTGACACCAGCATCTCCAGGCCGACATCGTCAATCGTCTCCGGTTCCTGACAGCGGATTTGCGATGCTCGCGTCGCATAAAGCTTGCCGTCAATGCGCACAGGTATGGCGGGTATGCGCAACTCGCCGGTCCGCAGGGGCACCAAGCTGAAATTGAAAAGCAGCTCATTGCGCTCTTCGCGAATCATTCGGCCATTGACAATCTGCACTGAGGTGCTTCGATTCCGCGACGGCGCCATGACCTCCTCAACCCGAAAATCCTGGCTCGGCGGAAAGACCGGCTGCTCCGCCTCCTTCTCGGAAACGACCTTCACTTGCAGCAAAAACGGCTCGCCGCGATACACCAAAGTGGATTCAACGGCGACCTCAAGCTGCGGCACCTGCTGCGCACTGAGCAGGCCCGCCGCCAACAGGAGCAGCCAAAGCGCCGGCACTCGTCTGATTATGGGATTTTTCATCGTATCGCCACCATTCCAGTCATACTAGAAGTCATCCGAAAAGGGGTACAAGGTGATTTTTGCCTGTCGCAAGCGTTTTTATCAGCCCTTCTTTAGCCGTAAAATAGATACAATTACCAAATTACCACACAAACAACGGAGAAAAGCTTAGCTTCTGCCTTTGGCAACTGACGCTCA
>JAAZKQ010000221.1 GCA_012799755.1 Lentisphaerota bacterium
AGCGTGACATGACCCCGCAAACGAAACCCCAAGCACACTCATACGTCAACCGTGCTGCGGGCTTGCAGCCCGCAGCGTGACATGACCCCGCAAACGAAACCCCAAGCACACTCATACGTCAACCGTGCTGCGGGCTTTGCATGTTTGCTATGTCGCGCCCCTACAGGGTGCCTTCACGGGTGGGACGCTTGTCCTGGGCTGTTATGTCGCATGCTTTCAGCGTGCCCGTTTGCTCTATCTCCTGCGTCCCTCGCGTCCCCCGCTGACTGATCACACAGTAGAAATCTGTGCAATCCACAGCTACCTTATCTTGTTGTGCTAGCGACGGCGAGAATTGCCCCGGCTTGACACTCTGTGACCACGGAGACCCCTGATGCGTGATTGGCGTGCTTTGCGTGAGCTATATCGGCCCGGCCAAGGCGAGAAGATTGACCTCGGCCTCTATTATCGCGGCTGCTATTATCGCGACCATCCGCGCGAGGCGAGCGTCTCCGAAGCCCTCTACCGGATGCACGCCCTGCAGCACATGGCGGCGATGCTGCCCTGCGTTATCCGTGATGACGACGAACTCGCCGGCGAGCCGACCTTTCTCCTTCATGCTCTCCCGACAGACATCAGTGAGGACGAGTATCGCCAGGCTTTGACCGCACACGCCGAGCATCCCAATCGCGATTTCCGACGCGGCGGCAACCACGTGGTCATTGACTTCCCGGGAGTCCTGGCGGCGGGCTTTGCCGGCTATCGCCGGCGCGTTGAAAGCGAACGGCGTCGCGAACGGCCGAGCAGCGAGAAGGACTACCTCACGGCGATGCTGGCCGGCCTGGACGCGGTTGAGACCTTCTTCCAACGCCATGCCTCGGCGGCACGCGAAGCCGGCCGGGCTGATCTCGCCGAACGTCTGGATTGGCTGAGCAGCCGGCCGCCGCGAAACATGCATGACGCCATGCAGCTGATTTGGCTGCTCTTCCTTTTCCTGCGTACGGAATGTCGTGCCGCCAATGGTTTCGGCCGCATTGATCAGTACCTCTGGCCCTTCTATGACGCCGGCCGACGGGATGAGATACTCACTCTCTTCTGTCATCTCTGGACCAAGATTGAGTCCTTGCATCAGTCGCCCAATAGCCAATCCAGCGTCACCAATATCGCCATCGGCGGCCTGACGCCGGCGGGCGACAATGCCGAAAACGAGCTCAGCTACATCGCGCTGGAGGCGACAACGGCGGTGCGCAGCCCCTCAACCAACCTGTCGGCGCGCTTCCATGACGGGTCGTCGGAACGCTATCACCGCGCCTGCGCCCGCTGCATCATGTCGGGCATTGGCTTCCCGGCGATATTCAACGACGAGGTGAACGTGCCCTCCCTGCATGAGTTGGGCATACCGCTGGAGTCGGCGCGGGACTACTGCCTGGTGGGTTGCATTGAATCCCATATTCCGGGCTGCCAGACCGGCTGGAGCGACAGCTTCACCGAAAATACCATGCTATGCCTGGAGCGCGCCTGGCAGCGCCTCCCGCGCAGCTATGACGAACTCTGGGACAACTTCCGCCAAGAGGTCGAACAATCCATCCAGAGTTCAGTGGACTGGTACAATCAGCAGCTCGCTGAACAGCCGCCGGAACGTGTGCCGGACGTCATGCTCTCACTCTTCACCCGCGACTGCATCACCCGCGGCCTGGACGTCAACGCCGGCGGCGCCCTCTACCCGCGCTGGCACGGCTTCGGCCTCCGGGGCCTCGCTTCCATAGCCGACTCCCTGGCCGCAATCAAAAAAGTCGTCTTTGAAGACGGCCTCCTGAGCATGGAACAGCTGCTGACAATCCTGGCCAAAAACTTCGACGGCTACGAGAACGAACGGCAGCTGCTCCTGCGCCATGCGCCGAAATTCGGCAATGATGATCCCTATGTGGACAACATCGCCCGCGAGGTCGCCGACCTCTATTGCCGCACTGTCCTCGCGCACAAGACCATTGACGGCGGGCGCTTCCTGCCTCTTATCGCGTCGAATATCCGAAACATCGCGGCGGGTCGCGAAGTCGGCGCCTCGCCGGACGGCCGCTTTGCCCATACGCCGCTGTCCACTGCCTGTTCGCCCTTCTTCGGCAACGACGTCAGCGGCCCGACTGCTTTCTTCGCCTCGGTCGCGTCGTTGGACTTCTCCCTGTCCAAGGGCGGCACCGTCGTCAATGCGCGATTTGATCCAGCCTCTTTTGCCGGCGAAGAGGGCTTGGAACGCATGGTCGTCTTCACCAAGGCCTTCGTACGCCGGCGCATCCAGGAAATGCAGTTCAATTTCAATAACAACGCCGAACTCGAAGACGCACTGCAAAATCCTGACAAATACCAGAATCTGGTGGTGCGGGTGAGTGGATTCTCGGCGTATTTTGTGTATCTGGACCCGATGGTCCAACGCGATGTCATCCGCCGTCGCGCCCACGGTCACGTCTGAAAAACAGCATAAGGTGACGCTGGACGGTCGCCACTGAGCCGGGTCACACAATGAATGGAGAAGGATCATGAACAAGGACAAAAGCGCACAGGCATTGGTATTCTGCTCGCCCGCACGGCAATTTGAATTGCGGCGCTATCCGCTGTTGGCACCCGGTCCCGGCCAAGTCGGCCTCAGGCTCTTCCAAAGCGGCATCTGTGGCACCGACATGCATTTCCTGCATGGCACTCTCACCCTGCCACCCGGCGAACTCATCCTCGGCCACGAGTTTATCGGCCGCATTGACGCCATCGGCGAAGGCGCCGACTATGATGCCATCGGCCAGAAGATCTGCTGTGATGACTTCGCCATCGTCTGCGTAGCCATTCCCTGCGGCGACTGCGCCAACTGTCAGCGTGGCGAGACCTCAAGCTGCATGAACTTCGGCGTGACCTACAAGCAGTCGCCGGCCGACCCGCCCCACCTGCACGGCGGCTTCGCCGAGTACCAATTTGCGCCGGCAGCCAATATCGTGCGCTTGCCGGCAGCTGTGGACCCCGTTGCCGTGTCGGCTTTTCCCTGTGCGGGGCCGACCCTGATACGCGCCGCCAAATACAGCGGCGGTTTTCAGGCTGACGAGTTCGTGGTTGTGCAAGGGACCGGAGCGATGGGGCTCTTTGCCATTGCCTTTGCGGCGGCGGCAGGCTGCCGTGTAGTCGCCGTGGGCTCCATGACCAACAGCGAACGCAGTGAACTGGCGCGGGCCTTCGGTGCTGAACAGGTCTTCGACTATCGCGCCGACCGTGATGAACGGGTGAAGGCCATCCGTGAGCTCAGCGGCGGTGTGGGCGCCGACGTCGTTATCGAAACCAGCGGCACGCCGGACTCCTTTGTGGAAGGATTGGACCTGCTGCGTATCCGCGGTCGCTATCTGGTTCCCGGGCAGTATTCAAACAGCGGCGCCATCAGCATCTTGCCGCAGCTGATCACCTTCAAAGCCCTGCAAATCTTCGGCAGCGGCCAGTATAACCTGCGGGACGTCAAAGACTACCTTGATTTCGTCCTCACCCACGCCAATCTTGTCGAGTTTTTCCGCCGCTGCACCGCCGCGCGCTATACCCTCGACTACCATGCAGCGGCTTTCGCCGCCGTCGAAGCCGGCGAGGCCATCAAAGCAGTCTTCGTCAATCCCGCCGAAAGCATGTCGTAACGCCCTGTCCGCAGCACGCCTTCAGTGTGCTGTTTCGGGGGGAGGCTTCCCTGGGGTTGCGCCGCAGGCGCGACCACGGGCTCCTATGAAACTCGCCGCTTGGTTAGCCGGCCATATGCATGATTCATCGCCACCAAAAAAACGTTCATTTTTACATTAATATAAAATTAAATCACTTGTTGTCAATGCTTTGTGACTTTTATC
>JAAZKQ010000222.1 GCA_012799755.1 Lentisphaerota bacterium
AAGCTCGGAGAGCTGGCACCATGAGTAACCCCAGGTGGAGCGAAGCGGAACCTGGGGCAAGGCATCCCCCGAAATCAGAGCCTTGGAAAGGCGACACATGAATCAGCGCCAACCATGCGGCTCAAAAACAAGGAATAAGGCCTTGGCTTATGTGTCTTCAATTGCCGCTGTGTGTCAACATTGCGATAGTGTCGCCCCCCGGGGCTCTGGTCTTGTGGGCGGCGCCACCCCAGGTTTCGCAGTGCTTCGCACAGCTCCACCTGGGGTTACTCATGGTATTGCCTCTCCGAGGCAAGTCAAAGAGCAAAGGTCGCTCGCCAAGGCGGGCGGGGACAGTATGAACAGTATGGACAATATGGACAGCATGGACTTTTTTGCGCCGTGGGCGCTTAACCATGCTTAACCCCAGGCTTTAGCCTGGGGTGGTGAGCTCCCCAAGAGGCTGTGCCTTGTAAAGGCACTACAGCTGAAAAAGGCCAGCGGCGCGACTGGTATCAATGGGTAAGCGCTTACAAGCATAGTTGGGTTTTGTCGTTTCGGGCATGCCAATTGGTCTTGACGGGTTTATGCTATAGGCCGAATGGTCGGCGTGGCGCGGTGGTGGTTGCCGCCGCTTTTCGACAACTCCCAGGTAATGCAAACCAAGAGAAGCGCAGATGAAGAAGCCGAATGCTGATGCCTTGCAGGAACGTGTGCAGGCGATACTAGACGCGGCGGTGGCTACGGGGAATGCCATTGGCTGTCAGGCCGCAGCCTACGTTGATGGTGAATTGGTGCTTAATGCCTACGCCGGTTGGCTGGATAAATCCTGCAGCCGACGCGTTGACGACCATTCGCTTTTTGCGGTGTATTCCACGGGCAAGGGCATTGCTAGCACGGCCTTTCTGCGCCTCGTTGAACGCGGTTTGCTCGGATTGGATCAGGCCGTTGGCGAAATCTGGCCGGAGTTTGCCTGCAATGGCAAGGAAACCACTACGATACGCCACATTCTCCAGCACCGTTCGGGCGTGTGCATCCGCACGCCCTACGACAGCATTCCCCAAATCGCCGACTGGGAAGAAATGTGCCGTCGCGTCGCTGCCGTAAAGCCGGTATTTCCACCCGGCAGCGCCACGCGTTATCAGACCATCAACTACAGCTGGCTCCTCTGTGAACCCGCCCAGCGCGTGACGGGCAAGCCCTTCCAGCAAATCGTCACGGAGGAAGTGTTCCAACCGGCGGGCATGACCAACATGTTCTTCGGCGTGCCTGACGAGGCCCTGCCGCGCGTGGCGACAGTCTATCGCGGGGCCGATATGCCGCCCATTCCGACGCCGACCCCCTGCTGGGACTACTCCTTGGAAGAGATCATGAACACCCGCCTCATTCAACAGGCCTGTCTGCCGGGCTTCAACTGCATCACCAACGCCATTGACTTGGCCAAGCACTATTCGCGACTGCTGGACTGCGCCACCGACGGACGTCTGCTCTCCAAAGAGATGATCCGCGAAGCCTGTGTCATGAGCTTGGCGCCAAATGACCCGCCGCCGGCTTCACGAGCCAGCTGGGGAACCCACGGCCTGGGCTACGCCGTCAGCGATCCCGACGAGAATAACGTCGCCCGTCATTTCGGCCACGGCGGTTATGGCGGTCCCGACGGCGGCGCCTGGCAGCCCGGACGCATGGCCTTCGGCCTCACAGGCAATCTTATGGGGCCGACCGGCAAGCTCCGCGGCGACGTGATCAGCGCCATCAAACAGGCCTGCACCCAATAAAGAGCCAGAGAGGTGGCAGGGTGCGCCAAAGGCGCATTGGGGCAGAACGGTCGGCTTGATCAGGCGGATCAGGCGGATCAGGCGGATCGGTCTGATCGGTCTGATCGGTCTGATCGGTCTGATCGGTCTGATC
>JAAZKQ010000223.1 GCA_012799755.1 Lentisphaerota bacterium
GCAAGCGCTCGTTGAAAAGCAAGCTCGGAGAGCTGGCACCATGAGTAACCCCAGGTGGAGCGAAGCGGAACCTGGGGCAAGGCATCCCCCGAAATCAGAGCCTTGGAAAGGCGACACATAATAGTGTCGCCCCCCGGGGCTCCTATGAAACACTGACCGGTTACAGCAAATTGTGCTTCTGGATGATTTCAGCTGCCTTGTCACAGTAGTGATTGGACAGTTCTTCATGGAGAGTTCCGACGAACCGCGCGGCGAGTTTCATAGGAGCCCGGGACAAGCTCATTCCTCGTCGGCCGCGTCCTTGCCCATGGCTTCGGGATAGAGGCGGAGAATTTCCTCGGCAAATGGCTGGAAATCGCCCTTTTCGAGATGTTCGCGGGTGCGACGCATGAGGTCAAGGAAGAAGAAGAGGTTGTGGGTAGTCATCAACCTGGCGCCGAGAATTTCATTGGTATTGAGCAAATGGCGGATATAGGCCCTGGTGAAGTTCCGGCAAGCATAGCAGCCACAGCCCTCCTGAATCGGCGTAAAGTCCTCCTTGTAGGCGCCGGCCTTGATAGGCAGGGTGCCCGTGGGGACGTAGGCGCTGCCATTGCGGCCCATACGTGTCGGCAAGACACAATCAAACATATCAATGCCGTTCATGACGCCGAGGATCAACTGTCGTGGCGTACCGACGCCCATGAGGTAATGCGCCTTGTCCTCAGGCAACAATGGCGCGCAGATATGGAGGACCTTGAGCATCTCCGACTCGGGTTCGCCGACGCTGACGCCGCCCAGGGCAATGCCGTCAAAATCCAGTTCGCGGATGGCCTTCACGGCCTTTTCCCGGAGGTCGGGAAAGACGCTGCCTTGGACGATGCCGAAGACCTGCTGGCCCGGCGCGCGTGGCTGCTCGCGGCAGCGTGCCGCCCAGCTTAGGGTTAAATCCAGCGAACGCTGCGCTTCGTCCCAGCTCACCGGCCACGCCGTGCAGTCGTCGAAGACCATTGCGATATCCGATCCAAGATCACGTTGAATGGCCATGGCCTCCACCGGCCCCATGAAAAGCCGTGTGCCGTCTATATGCGATTGGAAATGCACCCCCTCGGCACTTTTCTTGTTGAGCTTGCTCAGGCTGAACACCTGAAAACCGCCGCTGTCGGTCAAAATCGCCCTATCCCAGGCCATGAAACGATGCAAGCCGCCGGCAGCGCGCATAATGTCCATGCCGGGCCGTAAATTGAGGTGATAGGTGTTGCCGAGGATGATCTCCGCCCCCATGTCGCGCAGTTCCTTGGGCGTCATGGCCTTTACTGTCGCTTGGGTGCCGACCGGCATGAAAACGGGCGTTTGCACCGCCCCGTGGGCAGTCATAAGCTCACCCCGGCGGGCATAACTGTGCGGATCGCGACATTTCACTGTAAAAGCCATATTCTCTCACTCTTTCTGGTTATCGTCCGTTACCATACGGCACGCGGAGCTCTTGTAATCGGTCAGTAACCACCCCAGTGAGAAATACACCGGAGACAATTTGCAGGAAACCCACGGCGCCTATGGGGGCTAACCGCCATAGCGCCTGTTTTCCAACCGTGCTGCGGGCTTGCAGCCCGCAGCGTGACATGGCCCCGCAAACGAAAACCCAAGCACACCCATACGTCAACCGTGCTGTGGGCTTGCAGCCCGCAGCGGAACATGGCCCCGCAAACGAAAACCCAAGCACACC
>JAAZKQ010000224.1 GCA_012799755.1 Lentisphaerota bacterium
GGCAAAGGTGAAATCAGAGACCACGAGGGAGGCCCTCCACCAGAAGCTGAGCATCCCGGGGCCGGTGACGCTTGTTTGCAACCAGGACTCCCGGGAGTTGGTGTGCTTCGAGAAGGATTCCATGCGGCCGTCGCTGGGGCTGCCGTACTCGAAGCTGTTGTCAGGCGTCCAAGGGACGATCACATCGGTGCTGAAGTCCAGATCGTCATTGTCAAGCGCGGCATTGATGGCGGAGGTGTCAATGTAGCGTCGCGTGACGGTCGGGCCGCAGGGCAATTCCTCGTCGCCGACGGCGCGGAAGGGGGCGAGGGACACTAAGCTGTTGCCCTCGGTGTCGGGGATGGTGATTGTGCCATCTTCGACGGCGGGGCTGTCCGTCGTCGGGGCGAAGCCATCCAGGGTGTAGCGGAGGGTGACGCCATTGGTGTCCGTGCCCTCCATGCCCGCCAGCAGGGCGAGTTGGTTGCGGAAGAAGGGCTCGGCATCGCCGCTGACGCCGTCCTGGCGAGCGATGGTCGGGACGATGACGCCGCCGGCGAACATGCTGACGGCATAGCCGCCATAGGTCGGCGGCTCGGCGCCTTCGTCCAGCTTCGCTTCCCAGGATGCCCGGTGGGCTGAGTTGTAGTTGATCACCATGGGCCCATGCCCGGCGCCGCCGCTGAGCTCGGGCGCGGGACCGAGGAAATAGGCGTTGGCCTGCTTGCGATAATTGGTGTCAACGTTGAAGGCGCTGGCATGGAATTGAGTCACTGAGGCCGGCACCATTAGCAAGCCGGCGGAGGGCAGCCCATCGTTGAAGCCGGCCAAGTAGGAATTGGCGAATGCGTGGGGGCCGATCTGTTCCGTGCCGTCGGGTATCTGGTAGTTCGGCGTTTTACTCTGCGGCCAGGCAAGGAGGGTCTTGCCGTCGGCGCTGAAAAGGACGCCATCGTCGGCCTTGAGGTAGGTGTTGCCCGAGGCGACTTCATAGGCGGTCAGCGGCGAGATGTCTTCCCATGTGGCAAGTCCCGAGAAGGCGGTGGCGTCCATGCTTCGCAGCGAGGCCGGCAACAAAACAGTTGAAAGGCCGGCGCATCTGAAAGCATTTTTGCCAATGACTTCCAAGCCTTCGCTGAGGGTGAGGTTGAGTTTAGGGTAGCCGGGAAGGCGGGCGAAACAGCCTTCGGGAATCTTTTTCAGGCATGGCGGGGTGACGATGTTCGTGAGGGGGGCGGGGAAGTGCTCAGGGGGGAAGAACAAGGCAAAGGCGTATCTGCCCAGGCTGGTCAGCGAGGTCGGCAGGGCGCCGGCGAAATCCGTGTCAATAAATGCGTTTTCGCCAATAGTGGTGATGCTGTTGGGAAGTTGGGTCGGGGCGACAGACCAGCCGAAGCTGTCTGCGAAGGCGCCGGCCTCAATGGTTTTGAGGCCCGCCGGCAGCGTCATGCCCGAGACATCCTCGCCGTACATGGCCAGCTTGGCAATGCGCTTGACGGAGGCCGGTATGTTCTGCACTCCTCGCCTGCCGCCTGGCGGCGGCTCTGCGTTTGCGGCGGCATACAGGACATCGCCGGCGTTGTTCAGCAGGTAGCCGTTTTCCATGCGGAAATGGGGGTTGCCGGCGTCAACGGAGATGGCCCTGGTGGGGGCTGGGATGGCCGCCGAGATGGGCAAGACTGGCCGGCAAGTCCAGGGCGGTAAAGCTCACCCAAAGGCCCAGGCTGGTCAGCGAGGTCGGCAGGGTTAGAGACTCCAGGTGGCATGCGTAAAAAGCGCAGTCAGCGATGTGCGTGACGCCCGCCGGGAAGGCGATGCGGGTGAAAGCGTATACGTTGGCGCGGGCATCCGGGTCATAGTATCTGTTCCAGGCCAGGATTCGGGTGCCGATGTGGGTCACTCCATCGGGAATGGTAAGCAGGCCGTCCACCGCTGCGGCTCTGGCGGCGAGTGTCGGCCAGAAAATCAGGTGAGTGCCGTTTTGGATGAGCGCGCCGCTGTTCGGCTCAATGGCGAAGTTGGGGTTGCCGGCGGCCACGGTAATGACCAACTCGGCGTTGGGGGCGTTATACTGGGCGAAGAAAGGGTTGCCGCCCAGCTCTTGCAGCGAGGCGGGGAGGGAAATACGGGTCAAGGCATCGTTGCCCAGGCCCGCGTCATCAATGAACAGTACGCCTTCCGAAACCGTGAGGTCAGTCACAGGGGTGTTGCAGAAGCCCTTGGTCCCCCAGTCCGGCTCCATGTCTTGATCAATGAGCACCCTTGGCACGCCCGGGCCGATGGCGATGACGGGCTGTCCGCCCAAGTGGGCCGGGGTGGTCACCACTTCTTCGTTGCCCAGATAGGCCGTGATGATCACGCCGCTGGCCGAGCCGTAGCTATAGGGCTCGTAGGCGTAATCCTTTTCCGGGTCAGGCGCGCCTTGCCCGCGGGCCGAAGCGCCGACAAAAAGGAAAAAGGTCATGAGGGCGGCAAGCAGGGTCGAGGCTGATCTACGTTTGCGTTGCAAGAGCTTTTTCATCGTTGTGACTCCCTTCACAATGTGCCGATTGTTCCTGGACTATGGAAAAAAGTGCCTGTAAATGACAAAGCAAACAATGTGGGTGGAAAAAGAAGACGAGGATGCTTCCCCTTGACCACCTGCTCAATGACTCCAAGACAATAGACAATGAAATAGACGGAATGCAATCACGGAAAAATGCCGTCAACTTGGCTAACGTAGAGGCTGGGAAAAAATATGCAAGTGCTTGAACACCATAAAAATGCTTTGTACAATTTTGTTGACTTTTCTAAAAACTTCTAAAATAGAAATGTGTGTTCGCAAGCAGGCTATGTAATCAGTCACTCCGCCTATGCAACTCGCCGCGCGGTTCGTCGGAACTCATCACGAAGAACTGTCCAAGCACCACGGAGACAAGGCGGCTGAAATCATCCAGAAGCACAATTTGCGTAATAGGTCACTGGTTGATAATTGGCCGTTTTCTGTTGCCTTTGGTTTTCAGCGCCGAAGGCGCGGCCTAAGATAGCCCAGGGCAAGCGCCCGCAGGGCGCTTGCCCTGGGTAAGGCCCACACCCGAAAAAGCCCTGTAAGGGCGACCTAAAAAAACACCGTTTGGGATGCAAGGCGTAAAAAGGGGAAGACCTTGCATAGGTTCCA
>JAAZKQ010000225.1 GCA_012799755.1 Lentisphaerota bacterium
GGCGTGAATTGCCGCGCAGCGGCAAGACACGACGCCATAATCTGCGTTAATCTGCGAAATCTGCGGATAACTCCAAACAAGCAACCCTAAAAACAATCTGCGTTAATCTGCGGATAGAAGAAACCTTTGCGCCTTCGCGTGAGACAAAAAACAACCCGGCGGCGTGAATTGCCGCGCAGCGGCAAGACACGACGCCATAATCTGCGTTAATCTGCGAAATCTGCGGATAAAAAAAAACTCTGCGAAATCTGCGGATAAAAAAAACTCTGCGTAATCCGCGGATAGAAAAACCTCCTTACTGAGCGGTGGGCGCTCCGACCTTGTCCGCGCCCTTCTTCAGCAGGCCCTTGAGCCCCGAGCCCACGCCTTCAACCACACCCTCGACCGCGCCCTCAACCGCACCCTTGACGGCCTCCGCGCCGTCGCTGCCGATCTTGGCGATGGCGTCGGTCGCCGACGTGATCACGCCGACCAGCACTTGGTCCATGGCGATAGCCACCGCCTCACCGGCTGCAATGCCTGCGTCCTCGCTTGCGCCCTCGCTCGCATCCTTTTTCTCGCCAATGCCATTGATCTCAATCTTCGGCAACGGCACCGTCACTGCCTTGCCCTGCAGCAACTTCGCGCTGAGATTGATCTGCGCATTGTCAAACAGGAAGTAACCGATGACGAGCTTCTTGCCCTCGCCGGCGGGCTTCTCGGTCTCGGCCGGTTTCTCGGCTTCCTTCCCGGCGCCGGCAGGCAGGAATGCCGCGATGTTCTTCTGGATCGTGCCCATATTGCTGTTGCCCAAACCGGCCTCGTAAGTCACTTTCGGCCCGGCGATGACAATCTCCTTGACGACGACCGTATCCGACAGCACGCTGCCCGGCACCAAGGACACTTTTACCTCACTGAGCTCAAAGGCGCTCGGCGTCTTGTAGCCCTCGGGATTGCCCACCACCAGATTGGTAATCGCCAACTTCCCCCGCAACAGCGAAAAATCAACGTCCTCGACCGTAATGTTGCACTTGGTTACCGTTGATCCAACCGTCTCAATACCCGTCTTGATGACCTTGCCCAACGAGGCCACAAAGATCACCAGCGCCACCACCAGCAAGACCACAATCACCCCGATAACACCCAAAATCTTCTTCGCTTTACCTGTCGTTGCCATAACACACTCTCTTTCTTGTTTTTATTTACCTGCGAATGAAGCATATACCTGAGCCGCGGTCCACGCTTATCCTGCTGCCACGGAGTTCATCCCCGTCATCCGGCGCCTCGGTGCGTCTCTATCCAAAAACACAATCCACATGCTTGACGCCTGACTGGGCCAAGCGCTCTACGCCATACTACAAAAACTCATGCAGGACGCCGAGCAGCCCCGCCGCCGCCGCCGCAATGGCCAGCAACAACACCCACAAGCGCGCCCGCCGCACATGCTCATGACGAGTGCGCAACACCCGTTGCCGAGCACTGTGGCTCTGCGCCAGCAGTACCGATAACTTTTCCTGACGCTTTTTGCGACTCATGCGAGCTGCTCCCGCAACCACACCGGCCAGTCAGGCCGACACCACTACTGAATAATGCCACCGCCGTCGCTGAGGAAGATGCCCTTGAGATTCATCTTCAATGCCTGTGGATTATCCGAGAATTTCAAGGCGACATCCTCGGTGATATCGCCATTGTTCACCAGCTTGAGAAGACAGCCATTGAAGCTCATCATGCCATCTTCCGCGCCGGCTTCAATGGCCTGCCCGAGCCTGTCCAGACGATTTTCAAAGATCAGCTTGCGCACGATCGGCGTATTCACCAGAATCTCATTCACCGGCACCACGCCCTTGCCCGTCGCCCGCGGCGCCAGCCGCTGGCAGATGATCGCCTGCAAGTTTTCAGACAGGCTCTTGCGAACAGCCTCGCGCTCTTCCTGCGGATACATGTCCAAAATGCGCGATATGCTCTGCGGCGCACTCTTGGTATGCAGGGTCGTAATGACCAAGTGCCCCGTCTCGGCGGCGGTCAGCGCCGTTTCAAAGGTCGTGCGACTGCGCATCTCACCAAGCATGATGATATCCGGGTCCTGCCGCAACGCATGCACCAGCGCCGACTCAAAGCTCACGGCGTCCAAACCAACCTCGCGCTGCTCGAAAAAGCAACGATTGTCCGTGTAGGTGTATTCTATGGGGCCTTCTACCGTGATGATGTGCTGGTCGCTGTTATTGTTGAGGTGATCAAGCATCGCCGCCATCGTCGTTGATTTGCCGCTGCCCGTCGTTCCGCTCACAAAGATGATGCCGTTGCGCGCGGTCACAATCTGCTTCAGTACCTCGGGGAGATTGACCTCCCTAATGCTCGGAGCCTTGCCCTTGACGTGGCGAAAAGTCATGCCGACCATGCCGCGCTGCCGATGCAAATTCACTCGGAAACGCCCCACGCCCTCTTCCTCCCAGGCAAAATCCAAATCGCCCGTGCGGGTAAAGTCCTCAATCTTGCCGGGCGGCACCAGCTCCGCTATCGCCTTCTCAATCAACAGAGAATCCGTCATGATATCCGTCTCAACCAGCTTGCTGTCAATACGCAGACGGACAAACTTGTTCTCGCGCACGTGGATGTCAGACGCCTTGTGCTCAACCGCATGCACGAAGATATCATGAAACACCGACGCATCACGCAGGGGTCGTGACACCATTAGCGACACCACGCCTCGTTGACACTGCAAACGCAACAAAAAACGACCAAGACCCTCTTCCTCATGCAGACTGCTCTCCAGCACAAAATCGCCGTCATCCTTGACCCTCTCGTAGTCGGTACGCCACTTCGCCGGCAACAACTCCTTCACCAGCTCGGCAAAACGATCACCGTCAAGGACAAAATCCTCCACCGTCACCAGCTTGCCGTCCATGCGCAGCTGCGCCGCGCCATTCAGCGGCAGCTGCCACTCCGTGGCCTCGTTTTCCACGCCAAACGCCAACAACTCATGTAATGATGATTGCATAAAGACCCCTTTCTCTGGCACAAGTGTCGAAACAGAAATATAGTAGACCGACACTGCTCTTGCTTTCACGGCGACAATTTTTTATCATTTCGACACAAACGCTTCATGCCCAAAGCCCCGACCAACAGCCCCCGACGAGGCAAACGCTCCACACTGCTTAGCGCCGCCGAGGTCGCCGATTTCTTCCAAATACTCTCCACGCATATCGTCCCCAAAGGCGAATTGCACTACACCACACCCCTTGATCTGCTGATCGCCGTCGTCCTCTCCGCGCAAAGTACCGACAAGGCGGTCAATCGCGTCACTGCCGAACTCTGGCAATACTGCCGCAACGCCGAGGACTACCTCGACTGGGGACAGGAACGCCTGGAAGACAGCCTCCGCAGCATCGGCCTCTTCCGTGCCAAAGCCAAGGCCATCATCGGCATCTGCCGACTGCTGCTGGAGCGCCATGGTGGCGAAGTGCCCCGCACCCGCGAAGAACTCATGGCCCTCCCCGGCGTTGGCCGCAAAACCGCCAACGTCGTGCTCAACGTGGCCTTTGGCGAGCCTGTGCTGGCTGTGGACACCCATATCTTCCGCGTCGCCAATCGCTGCGGGCTGGTCAAGGCCGCCACCCCCGAGGCCACCGAACTGGCGCTGCTGCCGCGCATCCCGCCCGAACACCTCAAAAACGCCCACCACTACCTGCTCCTCCACGGCCGCTATACCTGCAAAGCCCGCAAACCGGAATGCGACAACTGTCCCGTCGCCACGCTTTGCCGCAGCAGAGCCACTGACTCCGCGAAACAGCCGCATTCCTGACGCCGTTTTTATCCGCAGATGTCGCAGATTAACGCAGATTTTTTAAGGCTGGCGGCTTGGCGGTCCAAGGCGCCGCCCGGCCATATTTCTGACACCGTTTTTATCCGCAGATGTCACAGATTAACGCAGATTCTTTAAGGGTGGCTGTTTGGCGGCCCAAGGCGCCGCCCGACCATCCACCAAACGCGCCCGTCTCCCGGCCGTGCTGCGGGCTTGCCAGCCCGCAGCGGCACATGACCCCGCAAACGAAAAAACCAAGCACACGCAGGCGCAACCGTGCTGTGGGCTTGCAGCCCGCAGCGGCACATGA
>JAAZKQ010000029.1 GCA_012799755.1 Lentisphaerota bacterium
GCTGAAGGCGTGCCACATAGCAGACAGGAAAGATGGTTTCCACTGCCAGGCAACAGAAAACGACCAATTATCAACGAGTGACCGGTTACTGAGCCGCAGTGCCGGCGCTGATTCATGTGTCGCCTTTCCAAGGCTCTGATTCAGGGGGAGGCCGGCCCCAGGTTCCGCTTCGCTCCACCTGGGGTTACGCATGGTGCCAGCTCTCCGAGCTTGCCCTTCTATGAGCACAAGCCATCCTGATTCGGACAGCCGTGCATCTGTGCTACCGGTTCTATGAGGGCAATGTGTCACAATCGCCTTTCGGCTTCAGTCCTGATTCGGACCGTCAGCCCTTCAGCTATGACATCCTGATCGGCCCCAAATCACAATCGCCTTTCGGCTTCAGGCCTGATTCGGCGTAGTCGAGGCGAGTCAAGGCGACGCGCCGGTCGTCCAGGCGGACATCAACGCCCCGGCTGTTCAGATAGAGGGTCGGCACAATAAGAGGCTTCCTTGCGGCTGGCTGCTTTCATGAGCGATATTCCTTGTGGCGCTTATAGAGATCGTCGGCGATGCCATTGAGCACATCACGGAGGCGATTCTCATTCTGAAGCAATTGCTGCACGTCACGGCTGATTGCCGAACGCGTTTCCGGCGAAGACGCGTGAGCGAGGCAGTTGCGGATTTCGTTGAGGAGCTCGTCGGTGCGGTCGGTTTCGCGATTGAGCTCGCTGAGCTTTTTGTCCCGGGCAGCCTGATTGCTCTGCTGCCCGGGCGGCAGAGCCAGGGACACTCGCGCCTCGCGCAGGAGGATGACACAGCGCAGGAAGTCGCCGGCGCGGAGCGCACTCCTGGCGGAGAGGATTTGCCAGGACGCCAGATCATCGCCCTTGCGCCAGTTGAATTTGCCCTGGAGAATCGGGCGATAGAGCTCGGCAACCGGATCGGCAAAAGGCTCTTCGAGCAGGGCGACAATGTTCTCAGCGCTTTCTTGCGCGGCGATGGTCTGATTGGTGCGCAAATGCAGACTGTGCGCCCTGAGGGCTTGCGCCAGCTCAGGCCGTCCGGTCATGAGTTCGGCCAGGGCGTCATAGCGGCCCGTTTCGTCGGCGATGGGCAGGGTGCTGAGCCATTTGAACAACTGCAACACGTAGTCCAAGCGAATAACCGGCGCGATGCCGTCGTTTTCCCGCGCGAGATCGGCGGCGCCGTAGAAGAGGTCGCTGACCTGCGCCTGGCGCACCTGCTGGAGGTAGATCACCGCCAGCAATTCCAGCAGCGGCAGAATGCGCAGGCCGTGGGTGACGTCAAGACAAACCGAGGCCTTTTCGGGTGTTTCCGCAGCCATAATGCGGAGAATTCCGGCCTGCTCGGCGGCATCCCGCCCCAAGGGAATCAGCTGACAGGAGATGTCATAACCCAGGACGGCGCTGAGTTCTTTGCTGAGCTCAGAGAGGGTCTCCGGCTGGACGGCGCCGGCGTCGGTCTCCGCCAGGAGTTTCTCGGCCAAAGCGGTATTGTCCATCGGCGTCATTTCGAGGAGGGCGTCCCACATGGACGAGGCCGTGCCCATAATCAGGATGTGCTCCGGCGCTTGTTGCAGTTTTTCGCGGTACTTCAGCAAAGCCAGGAGGAAAAAGCTGCTGGTATAGGTGAAGCCGTCCGCAAAGCGATACGTGATTTCGCGGTAGCGGCCATTGTCACTTTTCCGTGCTTTGCCGAGGGTGGTGATCAGGATGGATGACATGGGATGCCTTTCTGTTTTGCTGTTGAGATGCTCTCTGCTTCGGTACATACTATAAGAGAGCATGAACGCGTTTTTCCGGCTTGCCGATACTTTTTCTTGATGCGAGCTCATGTCACGTTGCGCACTGGCGAGGAGTGGCGTGGTTGTTCGGTGGCCGGTGCGACCGGCGAGTGCGCCTACGTCCCATTGTCCCCTGTACATTGGTCCCATAGGGCCCTTACCTCCCATCCCGCTTTTTGCGGAACCTGCCAGAAAGCGGCTGGAAGCCGCTTCTACTCTGACGGGAGACGCGCGTGCTTGACAAGCTCGGAGAGCTGGCACCATGAGTAACCCCAGGTGGAGCGAAGCGGAACCTGGGGCTA
>JAAZKQ010000226.1 GCA_012799755.1 Lentisphaerota bacterium
AGGCAACAGAAAACGGTCAATTATCAATCGGTGACCGGTTACCACGAAAGATGGCTTCCACTGCAAGACAACAGAAAACGGCCAATTATCAATGGGTGACCGCTTACAAATATCGTCCTCAACCATCCCATTGACACCCTACGTTCTTACAAGCTGCGACGCCAGACGCCCGTTTCCCAGCTGCGCTGCGGGCTTCCCTATCGTCATAGAAGCTGTTTTGTAGGGGCAAAACAGCTGCGTGCAGATCGTCAGGTGAACAGGGTGCCGGTGTCAGCTACGCGCGGGGTCGCCGTCTCGTCCACAATGCCACTGCGGCATTTTTATGTCAACACAATTTCGCGCGCGCGCCCGTACCATTGGATGGGGGCCCCCTAGGGTGGGTGGGCTGATGATTCAAGGAACGGCACGAAACATAGCCGAAAAACGGGCTTTTTTCACGCAAAAAATCGCCGAGTAACAGCATTTTGTGCATTGCCATGATTTCAGCGCTGCTCTCATAAGGATTCTCGCGCAGTTCCCTGTGAGTTTAGATAGGCCATCACACCTCGGCTCTTGCCCTCTTTTTTGCCAAACAAGAGCATAACAACAAGGTCATTGGCCTCCCATTGACAGCCGTTGTCCCAGACCGCCTTTTTGACACTGCTCCGCCGCAAAGCGCTAGCTCGTCTCTCATTGGCATCCAGGGGCCTTTGGCGCTGAAAACAAAGGCGGCAGAGACCGGCGGGCTGTTAGCAATGAATGAACGACTACAAACGTCGGTCTTCGACCACCAGCGCCACGGCGTGGCGGACGATTTGTTCGGCCGGCAAGGTCGCCAACAGCTCGTCCGGAAAGGGTACCAAGTCCGCCAATGCCGACGACAAGGCGCTGAAAACCCGCACTTGCGCCTCGGCGCTGAGTTCGCCGCGACGCAAGAGGGACTGGTAACAGAGCATGAGCAAATCGGCAGGCAGGCACTGTCGCAGGCGCAGGGCCAGCTGCGGATAGTCGCGCAGAGCGTTGCGATGGACATGTATGGCGCTGTTGTTGCTCGGTTGCCAGGTTGTCTGTTGGCAGACCACCATCGTCCGCGCCGCGAGGTCCCCCAGGCGCCGGCCATGGGGGTCCACGAACGCGGAGATCATGCCAAGCAGGTAGCCCCCGGGCAGAATATCCACGCAACGGAAAAGGTTGCGCACGAGCACCTGCGAGAAGGCCAGCTGGCCGCCATCAATGTCACAGACCTGTATGCCCATCAACCACTTGCCTAGCGTCTGGCCGCGCCGGAACCATTCGCAGGCCACATGATAAAGCAGCGGCAGCAAGAATCCCAAGACCATGTGCAAAGCCACCCCGACGGAGGCAAAAGCCGCCAACAGCAGGGATATCTGGCTCATGACCAGCGCCAGCAGAAAAAAATCCAGCATGAGGGCAAGAAAACGCCGGTAGAGCCCTGCCGGGTAGAGTCGAAACAGCAAGCCCTCCGGGCTGCGGATGGTCACGGCTTGTGCTTCATGAATCAT
>JAAZKQ010000227.1 GCA_012799755.1 Lentisphaerota bacterium
AGTGTGCTTGCCCTGGGCTGGTATGTTTTGCGCCTTCAGCGCTTCCGCCGCTTCGCGGCGACGAAATGCCGCGAAGGCAAAAGGCTGTTTTGCCGAGGCACAAAGCGCCATGAAAAATAATTAAATAAAGAGCATTGGTCCATACTGTCCATACGTCGCTTGCAGGCAGTCGGGGCGCTGGGTGTCGCAACTTGCGGAACAACGATTATCAATCGGTAACCGCTTACCCCAAAAGCCCCATTGATCAGCCTGCTGTTGCCGACAAAAGGCCCCCGGCGCGCTATATTTTCTTTTCCTTGTATATAACGGCAGCCACTCCTGGTTGCGGCCTGTGGCGCAAAAAGCCTCATACTTCCCCATGGAGCCCCCACATGAGCTCATTTTCATCGCGCTTTCGGCCCACGCCGGTCAACAGCGGCTTTCGTCAGGACGGCTATTGGGTCTGGTGCGGGTCAGCACTTGCCGAGCCCGGCCGCGGCTATCATCTCTACGCGGCGCGCTGGCCGAAAACCCACAGTATGTTCGAAGGCTACATCTTCCTCTCCGAGATTGTGCACGCCTTCTCGCCGACCTTGCTGGGCCCCTACCGCTTTGTCGCTCGCATTCTTCCTGGTGGCGATCCCTCACGCTGGGACGGCCGCATGGCGCACAATCCCACCGTACATGCCTATGGCGACCGCTTTCTGCTCTATTACATAGCCAGCACCTACGACGGCCCGGCCCCCAGCCGCGAAGAGGCCATCAGCGACCAACGCCGCCGCAATCAGGTCTACCAAAACATCAAAATCGGCCTGGCCATCGCCGATAGTCCTGGCGGCCCCTGGCAGAGTCTCGATGCGCCCATCCTGCTGCCGCGCCCCGGCCGTTGGGACAGCCAGATCGTCACCAATCCCGCGCCATGCGTGCTGCCCGACGGTCGCATCTTCCTCTATTACCGCTCCAACACTCCGCAGGGCCTGCGCATCGGTCTGGCCGTCGCCCAACGCCCCGAAGGGCCCTACGAACGCGTGCAGGACGAACCCGTGCTCCAGGGCTTCAATGTCGAAGACCCATACGTCTGGCATAATGGTCGGCATTTCGAGATGATCGCCAAAGACGTCACCGGCAATATCTGCGGCGAAATCTTCGCCGGCGCCCATTTTTTCTCCGATGACGGCATTTCCTGGCGGCCGGCGCCCTCGCCCCGCGCCTACTCACGCATAGTCGGCTACGACGACGGCTCGCAAGCCCCGCTTGGTTGTCTGGAACGCCCGCAGCTGCTCTTCGGTCCCGACCACGAGCCAATGGCATTCTTCGCCGCCGCCGGCGATGGCCCCGGCGGCTTCCGCAACGCCGTCAACACCTGGAACATCGCCATTCCCATGGCGCCCGCCGCAGAACCCTGCCCGTACTGAGCAAAGCGCGACGCCCTCGCCCCGACCTGATCACCGTTTTCCCGAAATGCCCCGCACCATGAGCACCAGCGCCGCCACAACGGATTTTCTCAGCCGCTACATCATCGGCATTGACCTCGGTACCACCAACTGCTCCGTACATTACGTTGACAGCGAAGCCGAGCAGCCACGCATTACGCCCTTCCCCGTCCTCCAGCTCAGCGCCGCCGGCGAATGTTCACCCGAGGCGCTACTGCCTTCCTTCTGCTATCTGCCGGGCGAAAGTGAACTGCCGCCCAAGGCCCTTGATCTGCCATGGGCAAAGAATCCTCCTCACGCCGTCGGGCGTTTTGCCCGCGACCAAGGCGCACTGGTGCCTGAACGGCTGATCTTTTCCGCCAAATCTTGGCTGGCCCACGCCGGCGTGGACCGCCTCAAGCCTATCTTGCCTTGGGGAGGCGAGCTCGGCGCCCAGATGCGCTCACCCGTCCAAGCCTCCACCGCCTACCTCCAGCACATCTGCCGCGCCTGGGATCACCAACACGGCAAAGACCGTGATCACGACGGCAATCCCTGCCTCATCGCCGACCAGCAGGTCATCGTCACCGTCCCGGCATCCTTTGATGAAAGCGCCCGCGAACTGACGCTCAGCGCCGCCAAAGAAGCCGGCATGAAGCACATCACCCTCATTGAGGAGCCTCTCGCGGCCTTCTATGCCTGGCTTGACGGCCACCAGCAGTCATGGCAACAACAACTCGCCGTCGGCGATGCCGTCCTCGTCATGGATATCGGTGGCGGTACCAGCGACTTCACCCTCGTGCGCATCGAAAAAGACGCCGTCATCCGCCGCCATGCCGTCGGCGACCACCTGCTCCTCGGCGGCGACAACATGGACATGGCGCTGGCCCGCCAGGCCGAAAGCGCCTGGAAAACCCGCCTGCCGCAACGTCAGTGGTCCATGCTCTGCCAAGAGTGTCGCCGGGCCAAGGAAAAACTCCTTGCTGATGATGCACCCGACAGCGTGGTCGTGCAACTGGCGGCGCCCGGCAGCGCCATCCTCGCCGGCATGAAAACGCACCGCTTCCTGCGCGAAGAGGTCTGCCAGCTTGTCAACGAAGGCTTTTTCCCCGCCTTGTCGGTAGCAAGTCCGCCACCGGAGCGGCGCCAAGGCATCCAGGAGCTGGGTCTGCCCTACGCGGCAGACGCCGCCATCACCCGGCATCTGCTGCATTTCCTCAAACACGCGGGGCAGGAAGCCGGCCAGGCGGCCCGCCCCACGCATATCCTCTTCAACGGCGGCGTCATGATTCCCAACGCCCTCCGCGAGCGCGTCCGCGCCATCGTCGCCAGCTGGCAGGAGCGCGACAGTCTGCCCGAGCTCGCCGGAACGGATTTCGGCCTGGCCGTGTCCCAGGGCGCAGCCTATTACGGCATGGTTCGGCGCGGTCAAGGCATCCGCGTCAAGGGCGGCATCGCCCGTGCCTACTATCTGCAAGTTGAACAACAGGGCCGACCGCAACTCATCTGCGTCATGCCCCGCGATACCGACGAGGGCCAAATCCGCCGTCTCTCCAAGCCCGTATTCCAACTGCTCGCCAACCAACCCGTGTCCTTCCCGCTTTTCGCCAGCGCCACCCGCCTCCATGACCAACTCGGCGATTGCATAGACGACTTGGAGGAAATCAGCGCTCTGCCGCCCCTGCAAGCCGTGATGAAATACGGTAAAGGCAGCGAGCACAGCCTCCTCTCCGTCGTCCTGTCAGCCTGTCTCAACGAACTCGGCACCCTCGATCTTTGGTGCGAAGCGCTTGACAGCAGTCACCGCTTCCCCCTCGCCTTCGATCTGCGTGGCCACAGCAGGCCGGATGACGCTGCCGCGGCATCACCCGGCGTCACCGTCGCCGAAGAGCGCATCGCCGCCGCCATGCAGGAACTCCAACACGCTTTCAGCGGCGAACGCAGCGCGCTCAACGCCGTCACCAAGAGCATGGAAAATGCCCTTGATCTCCCCCGCGCCGATTGGAATGCCGCGCTCTGCCGACGCATCGCTGACGAAATGCTCCGCAACCACGCCTGGCGCACAGCCACCGCCCAGCATGAAGCACGCTGGCTGAACCTCCTCGGCTTCTGCCTCCGCCCGGGCTTCGGCGTCGCCGGCGACGACTGGCGCATCCGCGAATCTTGGAAGCTCTGGCTGCAAGGCCCCGCCGCCGGCAAAAATGCGCAAATCCAGGCCGACTGGTGGGTCTTCTGGCGGCGCATTGCCGCCGGCCTGCGCAGCGGCCAGCAGGATCAGGTCGCCAATGCCCTCATCCGCGCGGTCGTCAGCAAGGACGAGAAGAACGCCGTGCACAAGGGCCATCCGGCCGGTCTGGAGCAATGGCGCTGCCTGGCTGCCCTTGAACATCTCAGCGTCCAAACTAAAATACGCTTATTGGTGGTATTGCTCCAGAACAGCGGCCGCTGGCCGGAGCCTTTCTTCTGGATCATTGCCCGCCTGGCGGCGCGCCGGCTTTTCCACGGTCCCCAGAGCGCCGTCGTTCCCGCCGGCAAATGGGAGCCGCTACTGCCGGAATTGCTCAGCCGCGCCCATCGGGACAACGCTTGCCGCCCCGCCCTCTTAGCCATCGCCAACAGCTGCCGCCTCACCGGCATCCGCGGCATTGACCTCAGCGCCGGCGCCCGCAAGCAGGCCGCCGCATTTCTCAGCAAGCACCAGGCGCCCGCCGAATGGCTCGCCATGCTCAATGAAATCCAGGCGCAGCACGAAGCCTCCCGCGCCTTCCAGACCGAACTCATGGGCGACGAACTGCCCCTGGGACTGCTTATCAACAAGTCCGACGAGGACAACAACACCCAATCCTGAAGGAACAAGCGCCATGACCGTCATCTACCAGAAAGAACTTGCCGTCAAACACCGTTGCGATATCTGCGTGGTCGGCGCCGGTCCGGCCGGCATCGCCGCCGCCATTGCCGCCGCCAGGCAGGGCAAGTCCGTCATGCTCTTCGATTCATTGGCCATGCCCGGCGGCATGAGCACCGCCGCGCTCGTGCCCGTACTGATGCCCTGGAGCGACGGCGACAATGTCCTCTGCGGCGGTATCGGCAAGGAAATCATGGACCGCGCCCAGGCCAGCGGCGCCATGCGCGGCGGCGCCATTTACGCCGAACGCTGCAAACGCCTCTATGAAGACATGCTCTTGGAAGCCGGCGTCGTCATCAGCTACACCACCACGCTGATTGACGTCATCATGCGTGGTCAGCACATTGACCTGGCGATCTTCAACGCCAAAAGCGGCACCTTCGCCGTCAAGGCCCAGCGCTACATTGACGCCAGCGGCGATGGCGATCTGGCCGCCATGGCCGGCGCGCCCTACGAAATCGGCGATGACCAAGGCCGCATGATGCCCGGCACGCTCTGTAGTCTCTGGGCTGGTGTTGACTGGCAGGAATACCGCCTTGGCGGCGCCTACAGCCACAACGATGACAATATGCTTGCACTGCTCAGAAAAGCCGTCGCCGAGGGTATGCTCTCCCAGGAAGATTACCACCTCACCGGCATGACCAAGACCTCCGACCAAGTTGTCACCGGCAACCTCAGCCACTGCTTTGGCATCAATCCCCTCGACGAGCTGTCCATGACCGCCAATCTCATCGAAAACCGCCGCTTCTGCGCCGAATACGAGCGTTTCTACCGTAGCTACATCCGCGGCTTTGCCAACGCTGAGCTCGCCGCGACCGGATCCGTCATGGGCGTGCGCGAAAGTCGTCGCATCATGGGCGACTATGTCCTCAACGCCGACGACTACCAGAAACGCGCCAGCTTCCCGGACGAAATCGGTCGCTACAATTTCGGCATTGACATCCATCCCTCCGAACCCGGCGGCGACGCTGCCTTGGACGAGCACAAAAAACATTACATCGGCCGGCGCTATAGCCGCGGCGAAAGCTACGGCATCCCTTACCGCATCCTCTGCCCGCAGCAGGTCGAGAACGTCCTCTGCGCCGGCCGTTGCGTCAGCGCCGACCGCGCCGTCATGGCCTCTTTGCGCGTCATCCCCGGCTGCTGGA